>JBMSWZ010000239.1:0-3568 GCA_049425105.1 Cephaloticoccus sp. | reverse complement strand
CCCCGCCTCTCTTTTTGTCCGCGCGCTGCGTAACGGCTGCGCAACATTTTTGCGGGTTGGGCAACTCCGTGATCGACAAACGCATCAGTTATTCACAGGTTGCTCACACCGATGGAATACCTGCGCGGGGCGCAAGCCTCACAATCGCGGCAAAGGGTTTCGGGCAAGGTGAAGACCTTCGTGCTCGACACGAACGTTTTACTCCACGACCCGCAATCCCTCTTCAAATTCGAGGACAACAACCTCGCCATTCCGGTGGAGGTTCTGGAGGAGCTCGATTCGATCAAGAACGAGCAATCCACGGAGCGGGGGCGCAATGCCCGGCGGGTGCACCGCCTGCTCCAGGAGCTCCTGCCCGACTCCCGGGCGATGCATGAGGGCGTGAAACTGGAAAACGGCGGCACGCTCTCCGTCATCATCAATCCCTATCTCGTCGAGCCCGGCCGCACCTCGCCGGCCATGCAACGGCTGCAGGCCATCCTGCCCGACCTGAGCAAGAAGGACAACCGCATCATCGCCGCGGCGCTCTTCGTGCAGGAGCAATTTCCGCCGCCGACCGTGCTGGTCACCAAGGATGTCAACGTGCAGCTCAAGGCGCGCGCCGTCGGCCTCGAGTCCGAGGACTACCTCAACGACAAGGTCCCGGAGGACGTCGACGAGGCGAGCTACCGCGAGATCCCGATCAGCGTGCACGAGCTGCAGCGTTTCTGCTCGGAGGGTTCGTTTGAACTCGGGGTCGATGCGGCCCGCCCCCTTTACCTCAACGAATACGTCCTGCTGCGTTCCGACGAAGGCAAGACCATGCCGGCGCGTTACTATGGCGACGGCGTGGTGCGCCGCCTGCAGTTGCCGGACTTCGTGAAGGCGCCCGGCGGCATCCCGATCCGAGCGCGCAACCTGGAGCAGCAGTTCTTCATGGACGCGTTGCTCGACGAGTCCGTGCACCTCGTCACGTGCTTCGGCAAGGCCGGCACCGGCAAGACCATCCTCTCCATCGCCTCGGCCATCGCGCAGATCTACGACGACGAGTGCACCTACGACGGCGTGTCGATCTCCCGTCCCGTGATCGCGCTCGGCAAGGACATTGGGTTTCTCCCCGGCACGCTCGAGGAAAAGATGAAGCCGTGGTTGCAGCCCTACTATGACGCGCTTGAGGTGCTCATGCCCTCGAAGCCGCCGAAGGAGCCGCAGTTTGCCGCCAAGAAGGATTCCAAGAAGAAGCACAAGCGGCACGACGAGCAGCTCGCCGCCGCGCTCGCCGGCTCACCGGCCCCGGCCGCCACCGGCCCCGGCCCGGCCCCGCTCCTAAAGCCCTACGAGCGCCTGCTGCGCAGCGGCATCGTCGAGATCGAGGCGCTCGCCTTCATCCGCGGTCGCTCGATCGCGCGGCGCTTCTTTATCTTGGACGAGGCCCAGCAGCTCACGCCGCACGAAGTGAAGACCGTGCTCACCCGCATTTCGGAAGGTTCCAAGATCGTCCTGATCGGCGACCCGGCGCAGATCGACAACCCCTACGTCGACTCCCGCAGCAACGGCCTCGTCTACGCCCACAACTGCATGAAGGGCCAGGCCCTCGCCGCGCACTTGAAGCTCACCAAGGGCGAACGCTCGAAGCTCGCGGAGCTCGCCGCAGATCTGCTCTGAACGATTGGGTTGTCGGGCGGGCTTTCCAGACCCCGCCTTCCCGCCCACCGCGCTCTCGGCGTCCGCCGGTTAAAACCGATTGCACAGGAGGTCGCTGAGCTCGCAGAGGAATACGGGCTTAACAGGAGGCAACGGAGGTAACTGAGAATAAAACGGTCCTCTGTTCTCTCTGTTTCCTCCTGTAAAAAATCCGAACCCGGCACCTAGGCCGGGACTGCCAAGCCCGTCGTTGGCGGTTATATCGGGCGGGAATTCCAATCCCCGCCTCGCGTTCGGGCATTGATGTAGGGCGGGGTGGCTCACCCCGCCTTTCTGCGTGCAACCAAATCGAAGGCGGGGTGAGCCACCCCGCCCTACATTTTTCAAGCCGCGTTCAACAGGCTCGGCTTGGCCGCACGGGCGGCGGCCAGCTCCATCGCGCCGGCGAACAGGCCGGTGAAGACGAGGTCGCTCACGAGCGAATTGCGGAAGAAATACAGCGTGGGCGGAAACTCCGGGTGCCCCACGGTCATGGCCCGCCACCAGCCGGCGAGGGTCTGCGCATAGGTGACGTCGCCGGCCCACGAGGCGGTGTTGGTCACGAGGTAGAACAGCAGCGAACCGCCGAGCGCGCCGGAGAACAGGTTGAGCGAGGTCTTGCGCTGCGCGACGAGACAGCCGAGCCCGATCGCGGCGGCAAAGCAGGCACTGCGCACGATCACGCCGCCGAGCGTCCACTCATAACCGAATTGCACGGCGTAGTAGTGATCGAGGTAAAGATCCGACAGCGACAGGGCCGCCAGCGGCACGAGCCAGAGCCAGCGATTGCGGAAATAGACGCCGCCGCAGAAGGCCAGCGCCATCAGCGGGGAAAAGTTCACCAGATTCGGGTCCCAGGCGGCGACGATCCGGTAGCCGGCGGCAAGAACGAGGATGACGAGGGCGAAAATCATGGACGGCACCATGACCGATGCACCGTTGAAATGCACCGAAATTTTCAATCCGCCGCTTCCGCCGCCCGGGCGAGGAGCCAGAGCAGGTCGGCGAGGCGGTTCACGCAGGCGCCGACCACCGGCCGCAAGTGCCGGCCCTGCGCGGGCAAGGCCACCAGCCGGCGCTCGGCGCGACGGGCGATGACCCGCGCGGTGTCGAAGGCGACGGCCGCGGCATTGGCACCGGGCGTGGCCCAGCCGTCGAACTTGAGTCCGCGGGTTTCCCACGCCGCGATCTGCGCGTCGAGTCCGGCGAGATGCTCGGGCGTGACCTTGGCGAAGGTGGACTCGGCGTAGCGTTGGGCGTCAGTCTCGGCGCAAGCGACTTCGCCCATCAGGGCGACCAGCCAGACTTGGATCGCCTCGAGGGCGCGGCGGGTGGCGTCGTCGCCGGTCGCGACCTTGCAGGCGCCGAGGGCGACATTGAGTTCGTCGAGCGCGCCGACGGCCTCGATCTGCGGATGATCCTTCGGCACGCGCTGCCCGTAGAGCAGGCTGGTGGTGCCGTCGTCACCGCGACGCGTGACGATGGACCCGCTCATGACCCGGCCGCGGCCTTGGTGGCGAGGGCCAGTTCCTTGACCGCCTTGTCGAGCTTGGTGCGCACGCGCTTCTCCATCCGGTCGATGAAGAGCGTGCCGGCCAGGTGATCGACCTCGTGCTGGATGCAGCGCGAGAGCAGGCCGTCGCAGGCGAGTTCGTGCGGCACCCCGTGCTGATCCTGAAACTTCACCGTGATGGCGTCGGGGCGGATGACGTCGCCGCGGATCTCCGGGAAAGACAGGCAGCCTTCCTCGTAGATGTAGTCGTCCGTGCCGGGCGTGACGGTGACCGCCATCAGCGCCGTCCCGTTCTGATAGAACAGCTCGCGGCCGTCGCGCGACCAGAGCGGCTCGGCGCCGCCGTCCGTCGAGATCTGCTGCCGCGGGCCGGGCCCTGGAAACGGCGTCACG
>JBMSWZ010000238.1:0-3570 GCA_049425105.1 Cephaloticoccus sp. | reverse complement strand
GCCGCCAAAATCAGCCTTTAACCGCTCCGCTGGTCAGGCCGGAGATGAACTCCTTTTGGAGCATCAGGAACAGGACCATGACCGGGGCGATGGACACGAGTGTGCCGGCCATGATCAAGCTGAAGTCGTCGCCGTAGAGTCCGCGCAGGCTGAAGATGGCCACGGCGAGGGGATGGCGCTCGGGCGATTGCAGGACGATCTGCGGGTGGATGAAGCTGTTCCACGTCGCGATGAACACGATGATCAGGTAGGCGCTGATCATCGGGCGGACGATGGGCAGGACGATTTGGAAAAAGATGCGGAACTCGCCGCAGCCGTCGAGGCGGGCGGATTCGAGGATGTCCTCCGGGACGCTGTTGATCATGGCCTGCCGAAACAGGTAGATGCCAAAAGCGGGGGCGAGGGCGGGCAGCAGGACGCCGGCGTAGGTGTCGACCAAGCCGAGGTGGAACAGCGTTTCGAAACCCGGCCCGAGCAGGAGGGCCCCGGGCAGCACGACGGTGCCGAGGATGAACGTGGTGATGGCCTCGCGGCCGCGGAATTGGAGCTTGCTCAGCGCGTAGCCGCCGGCGGCGCTGCAGACCGTGGCGCCGAGGCTGATGACCGAGGCGAAAAACACGGAGTTCAACAGCGCGCGCCCCACCGGCAGCTCGGTGAAGAGCCGGCTGAATTGCGTCAACGTGAGCCGGTCCCAGGCGATGCCAAACCAGCCCTCGCCGGCGGGCAGAAACCGTGACGTGAAGAAATCGGCCTGGGTTTTGACGGAAGCGCAGAGCATCCAGACGAAGGGCACCAGCGTCAGCCCGCCGAAGACGAGCAGAAACAGATAGAGAAAGAACCGGGTGAGCCGGGACGAGGGGGAATTCATCGTTCGCTCCTCCGGGCGATGACGCGTTGGAGCAGGGCGAAGCCGATCAGCACGAGGGTAAGCACCCAGCCGATGGCACTGGCGTAGCCGAGGTCGCCGCTGTGAAAGCCGGTTTGGTAGAGATAGGTCACGATCGTGAGCGCGCGATTGTCCGGCCCGCTGCCAGCGGTGTCGTTGTAGACGAGAAACGGCAGCTCGAAGAACTGCAGGCTGCCGATGATCACGAGCAGGGTGATGAGATTCAGCACGGGGCGGATCTCGGGCAGGGTGATGTGCCGGAAACGTTGCCACGGCCCGGCTCCGTCCATGCTCGCCGCTTCGAGGAGTTCGCCGGGCACGTTCTGCAGCGCGGCGAGGAAGTAGATCATGTAGAAGCCCGCCGAGAGCCAGAGGATGGCGCCGCTCATGGAGGTGAGCACGAAGCCCTGCAGCCAGGGGAAGTCCGGGTCCCACGCCGGAAAAAGCGCGTGCAGGGAACTGTTGATCAAGCCGACGCGCCGCTCCAGCAGGAGGGAAAAGAGGATGGCGACAAACGAGAGCCCGACAATGGAGGGGGCGAAGAAGATCAGGCGGAAGGTGCGCTTGCCGCGGATGTCGGGCCGGTTGAGCAGGAGCGCGAGTGCGAGCGCCACGGGAATCTGCAGGCAGACGGCGCAGACGGTGAATAGGGCGGTGTTGCCGACCGCGGTCCAGAACATCGGATCGCTCATCATGAACCTGAAGTTAAGGAAACCGACGAAAGCGGTGGTCTTGGGCCCGAAGGACTGCTCGAAGGCGAGGACGAGCGAGCGGATCAACGGCCACGTGGTAAATGTGGTGAAGATCAGCAGGAATGGCGCGAGGAAGCACCACGGAATCAACGGGGAATGGGCGCGCGACGAAGTCATGGGGCGGGGCGGCGAAGAAAGACGTTGCGGTGCATCTGGCGCAGCAGCCTGGCCTGGGCGGCGTCGAGTAGCCGGCGGCACTCATCGTGGAGCGCGGCGGGGTCGGTGATCGCCTGCTCCTCGGTGTAGCGCGACAGGGCGATGACCGCGGCGTTCAGCTGCTGCTGGGCGTTGCCGTAGAACGGCGACGACGGTCGCGTCGGCACATCGGGGGCCAGATTGATGTAGAGCCGGCCGATGGGCTGGCCGCGGTAATAGGGATCCGGCTCATCGTAGACGGGCTGGTCCCAGTTGGACTTGATCGGCGTGATGATGCGCGTGACTTCGTAGAGGCCCTTGGCCGTCTCGGGGGAAAGGTAGAGTTGCTTGGCGAACCCCCATGCCTCGGACTGATAAGTGCTGGCCTTGGTCACGCCGAGCATCGTGCCGCCGAATGCGGAGGTGCGCCGGCCGCCGGGCTCCCACGCCGGCAGGGGCATGAGTTTGAATTTCCCCGCCATGCCCGGAAGGTTGTTGCGCAAGGATCCGGCATACCAATCCGGTGCGAGCATACTGACGACGTAGCCCTGCAAGATCAGCTGGTTGGTGGCAGGGCCCACGGGGAGCTCGCCGGTGATCCGGTTGGGGCCGGCATACCACGTGGCGAGCTGGCTGATGATGCGAACGTTGATGTCGGAGTTCAGCGCGGGTTCGCCGTTGGGGCCGAAATAGCCGCCGCCCGCCTGCAGGAGGAAGACTTCATGGAACTGCAACGCGGTGGGGCCGCCGCTGAGAATCCAGCGGTCGGTGCGGCCGTCACCGTCGAGGTCGCCCATGAGCGGGCGCATGACGCGGAAGAAGTCATCCCAAGTCTCGACCTGGGAGACGTCGATGCCGGCCGCCTCGGTGAGATCGGCGCGGTAGATGAGCATGACCGGGTGGACATCATGCGGAATACCGAAGATGCGGCCGCGCGAAGTCCAAGGACTGAACGACGGCGTGTTGATGGCCTTTCCCACCTGCTCCGCCTCCAGCCGGTCCGTGAGATCGACGAAACCGACGTCTTCAAGCGGTCCCGCAAAGATCTGGCCGATGACCGAGCGCTCCACCTCGATCAAGTCGCCCACGGGGGTATCGGCGTAGAAGCCGGTGAGCATGCGGCTGTTCAGCGCCGCGCCGCTGAGCAGGGTGACCTGGACCGGTGTCGCGGGGTGCTGGGCATTCCATTGCGCGGCGATGTGCTCCGAGAGCATCGCATGGTCGCGTGAGAACATCCAGAAGACCATGCCGGGCCGCGGGGTGACGGGCAACAGGGCGACAAGGAGGCTGGAGCCGAGGGCGAGGATGACGAGCAGCCAGACGCCGGGGGAAAAGTAGCGCAGCATTGGGGTGACTGACGGGGTGACTCCCGTTCAGTTTGCGGCCCCGGCCGCGACTGCAACCTCGGAGTGTCCGCGGAGGACAAAAATGTGTCTTCATCCCTTCACCGCGCCGCCGGTTAGGCCGGCGATGAATTCGCGCTGCAAGAGCAGGAAGAGGCACATGACCGGCGAAATCGACACAATCGTGCCCGCCATGATCAGGCCGTAGTCGGTGCCGTAGAGGCCCTTCAGGTTGTTGAGGGCGACGGACAGCGGCTGGAGGTCGGGCGATTGCAGGATGATCTGCGGGCTGATGAAGTTGTTCCAGGTGCCCATGAAGCTGATCATCAGGAATGCCCCCATCATCGGCCGCACCAAGGGCAGGACCAATTCAAAGAAGATGCGGGCCTCGCCGGCGCCGTCGATGCGCGCGGCCTCCAGCAGTTCGCGCGGCACGCCGTTGATCATCGCCTGG
>JBMSWZ010000237.1:0-3581 GCA_049425105.1 Cephaloticoccus sp. | reverse complement strand
CCACGTCATCGACGACCATTGGCCGTCGGACTTCTGGGCCAATGACCCGGTCCAGGGCGGGGGCAACGTGCTTTCCCAAGGTTGCCACATCTTGGACACCGTCCTGCACCTGCACGCCGCGCCGCCGGTGCGCGTTTACGCCGCGGGCGGCAACCGGCATCATCCGACCCGGGACATTGTGGACACGGCGGCCATCACCCTGACCTTTGCCGATGGGGCGGTGGCGAACATTTCGGTCGGTGACGTCGGCGTGCCGCCGCACGCTTCAAAATTCGCGCTCCAGGCCGGCGACGGCGCCCGCAGCTTCAGTCTTTTCAACCGACTCAACTCGCTCATGACGCGGGCTGACGGCGCAATCACCGAACACCCGGCTTGGCCGGAAAACGGCGCGGAGGTGATTGACGCCGCCTTCATCGCCGCGGTGGCCGCGGGCGGACCCTCGCCCGTGACGGTGCACTCCGCGCGCCGCACGACCGCCGTCGTGCTGGCCGCGATCGAGTCGATCAAAACCGGCCGAGTCATCGACCTGAACGCGCCGCCCTATGCCGCGGCGATGGCCGTCTGACATGACCCCCTCCGGCCAACGGCTCATGACCTGGGCCCGCGAGCACGGGCATCGCTGGTATGACCCGGCGACGCGCCAGTGCGTGGGCCCGCGCGATACGCTGTGGTATGCGATCGCGCTGCTGTATTCGCCGGACGCGTCCGACCGCGAACTGGGTGATGCGCTGCTGCGCGCAGCGGTCAGCGCCGATGGCACGCACACGCCCGCCACCATGCTGGCCGTGCTCCTGTGCGAACGGGAACGAATCACCGCGGCCACGGCCGCCAACCTGGAGACCCAGATCCGCGGCTCGTTACCCGAAGCGCTTTTGTGCGAGTGGCACGACGGCAACGTGAACCACCCACTCGCGGCGTGGGCTGCGTTGATCCTCGCGGGCGAGCGCTGGGGCGACGCTACGGCCGTGGCCGGCGGGGCCGGGCGCCTGCGGGCCTTCGCCCGCACGGTGGGCAACCGCCGCCAGGCGCGGCACCGGCAGGCCGTCTTTTCCGAATACCACAGCCCGACCTACACGGCGCTCGACTTCTGGTTTCTCGCCCTGATCGCGGAATTCGCCCGCGACCAGGAGATTCGCCGGCTGGCCCGTCGCTTGGAACAGCAGCTGTGGATTGAAACGGCGCTCTGGTTTCACGCGCCGTCGCAACAGTTCTCCGGGCCGCGGGCGAAGTGGGTGGTTATGGTCACTCCGATCCTTGCAACGGCGCAGTGCTCGTATGGCGCGGCGGCACCTTTGTGGGCAGCGGGCCCGGGCCGCTGTATCGGCGCGACACCGCGTTGCACAATCTGGTCACGATCGACGGCCGGGGGCAGGCGGGCGATGGCTGCGTCTGGTTTCCGGATTTGCTCGAGGATCAGTTGATCCCGTCAGAACCCACGGTGCGACGCCGGGGTGAAAGGATTCGGATCAGCTGTGAACTGGCGCGGGCCTACCTGCCGCAGCTGGGGGTGCGCCGGCACACGCGCACGGTCACGGTCGAGGCGGACGGTTCGTTGCGCGGCGAGGACATTGTCGAATTGGTGCACGAGGCGGCCATCGGGTGGCACTGGCACACGCGGGCACGGGTGACGGCCGAGGCGGCCGGCTGGACATTGCGCGGACCCGGTTGTCGGGCGCGGCTGGAGTTGGAGCCGGCAGCCGGCACGCAATTGCGCATGGGACCCGAGCAGTTCGTGGCGGCCTATCCGCACGAAGGCACGGTGGGCACGGCGCTCTCGGCGGTGCGGGTCGCGCGGCAAACGGTGTATCGCTGGGCGTTGCGGTTTGCGGATTGAATGTAGGGCGGGATCTCCGAATCCCGCCTCGGTAAGGTTTGGGGAAAACCCTCGGCGGGGTTCGGAGACCCAACCCTACATCTTATGAGAAGGTCGGACCTTCAGGCCTTCGCCATCGTGTTTCGGTAGCGCAGAAAGTCGGCGTGGAGCTGGTGGAAGACCTCGTGCTTGGCGGCGTGGAAGCGGGCGACGGCGCCGCGGGTGGGGGTGATCACACGGTCAGCGGCGTTCATCGCGGCCATGGCGCCGAGCACGGTGGCGTGTTGACCAGAGGCGACGGCGCCGAGCACGGCGGAACCGAGGAGGACGGCCTCGGGTTCCTGCGGCAGCACGATCTTGCAGCCGGTGATGTCGGCGTGCTCGCGGAGGAAGACCGGGTTCTTCGTGCCGCCGCCGCAGGCGAGGAGCATGTCGATTCGGTAGCCCTTGCGGTTCATCTCGTCGAGGATGTGGCGCGTGCCGTGGGCGACCGCTTGGATGGCGGCGAGATACTGCAGGGCGAGGTCGTCGGCCTTGGCGGAAAGCGTGAGGCCGGTGATGGTGCCCTTGAGCGTGGGGTTGGCGCGCGGCGAGCGGTTGCCGTGGAAGTCGGGCTGCACGTGCAGGTCGCGCGTGAGCGCGCCGGGGAACTTTACCCCGCGCGCGGCGGCGAGGGCATCGAGGCGGGCGTTGAGCAACTCGTAGATGGTGCAGCCTTTTTTCTTCGCCTCGGCGAGCAAGGGCGCGGCGGCGGCGTGCGCGAAGATGACGTGGTCAATGAGCGCACCGGTGGCGGACTGGCCGCCCTCGGTCAGCCAGAGGCCGGGGATCATCGCGGAGAAATACGGGCCCCAAATGCCGGCGATGAAGCGTGGCCTGGCCGACACCGCCATGTGGCAGGTCGAGGTGCCGCCGATGAGGGCGAGCCGGCGCTCAAGGCTGGCGGTGGTGGGCGCCTTGCCGCCGACCGGTGCGCCGAGCAGGCCGAGGCCGCCGGCGTGCGCGTCGATGATCGACACGCCCACGGGGATGCCGGGCCGGAGGCCGAGCTCCCGCGCGGCTTGGACCGTGAGCCCCGAGCCGATGGGTTCACCCATGGGGCGGATGGTCTGGCCGATGCGCGCGAATTTTTCCGCAGCGAGATCGCCGAGGCCGATCGCTTTGAAATAAGACGTCTCCCAGCCCGCGCCGGTCGTGCCCTTGTGGCCGAGGTAGGTCCACTTGCAGACGGTGGTGCAGAGCGAGCGGGTGTCGTCGCCGGTGGCGCGGTAGGTGAGAAAGTCCGGCAGGTCGAGGAACCGCGCGGTGCGCTTCCAGGTGGACGGCAGGTTTTGTTTCAACCAGAGCAGCTTGGGCGTCTGCATCTCGGGCGAGATCACGCCGCCGACGTAGCGAAGAACGGGATGCTTGGTGCGGTTGATGCGTTCGGCCTGCGGGATCGCGCGGTGATCCATCCAGACGATTACGTTCTGGGCATCGCGGCCGGTGGGCGAGACGGACACGGGTTGGTCCTTGGCGTCGAGACAGACGAGCGAGCACGTGGCGTCGAAGCCGATACCGGCGACCTGATCCGGGGTGGCCTTGGCCTGCTTGAGAGCGTCGCGCACGGCGCGGCCGCAGGCAGCCCAGATGTCGTCGGACGATTGTTCGACGAAGTCGGGCTGCGGTTTCCACATCTGGATCGCATGTGTCGCGCTGCCGCGCATGCGGCCGTCCGCGGTGAAGAGTCCGGCACACGCGCTGCCGGTGCCGACGTCGATGCCGAGGA
>JBMSWZ010000236.1:0-3597 GCA_049425105.1 Cephaloticoccus sp. | reverse complement strand
TTTGGGGGGGGGGGGGGTGAGTCCGCGCGCCGCGAGGTCCTCGGCGAGGAGGTTGCGCTTGGACTCCAGCCGCAAGCGCTTGGCGGGCATGTCCTGGTTCTTCCAGCGGGCATGGGCCCAGAGCCACGACGCGCAGAGGTTGGCATCGGCGGAGAGTTTGGTTTCCAGCCAGCGATTCAACGCGATGGTTACCCCGGCCACGGTGCCGTCGGTGGGCACTTCCTCCACGCGCAGCTCGATTCGCCAGAAAGCCGTGCGCACCGGGTAAATGGCGACTGTGCGGGCGGAAAATTTTTGCACGAGCAGCCCGGCGAGTTCGGTGGTGGAGCAAACGCGCCCAAAGAGCGTGGCAAGGGCGCCCTGGAGGCCGGCGTTCTGGTCGAAGAGCAGCATGATGGCGCCGTTGCGCCGCAGGATGCGCAGGGCTTCCTGAAACCCGTCCTTGCGGGAGAGCAGGCGCAAGCCGTGCTGCTCGCGGCAGGCCTTGACCCAGTCGTTCACCACCGGGTTGTCGATTGGGCGGAAAATGGTGCCGATCTCCGGAAAGGGGGGCGGCGTACCCAGACCGAGAAAAGCGAGCCCTTCCCAGTAGGCGAAGTGCGGGGTGGCGAGCAGCAAGGGCGAGGGCGCGGATTGCTGCCGGGTGATCAGGTCGACCGTTGCGGGCGTCGCCTGCACCAATCGCCGCACGCGATCCGGGTTCAGATAGGGCGTGGCCAGCGAAAACAGCGCCGTCTCGATCAGGCGCTGGGCACTGGAGCGGGCGAGGGTGCGCAGCTCGGCAAGATCCCGCTCGGGAAACGCGTGGTGCAAATTCGACACCATCGACCGGCGCCGCGCCGTGAGCACGGCCTCGCCGAGCACCACCGCGACCGCGCGCAGGAGAATCTCCGGCGTGTGGGCGACGGTCCAGCCGGCTGTCTGAAGGAGCAGTTTGAGCACGCGGGGAGGGGAGGCGGTTTACTTTTTTGGCGAGAACCTCCATGAAAGGTTGCAGCCGCATCGTCAAAAGTAGATTTTTTTCGACTCATTCCCCGCATGACGGAACTCCTCATCATCAAGCCCTCCTCCCTCGGTGACATTGTGCACGCGTTGCAGGTGGCGACGTCGCTGAAGGCCCAATGCAAGGACCTGCGCATCTCGTGGATCGCGCGGGATATCTTTGCGCCACTGGTGAAGGCCAGCGCGGCGGTGGATCAGGTTTTTGTCTTTGAGCGCAAGGGCGGCACCAAGGGCTTCCTGCGGATGATGCGCGAGGTGCGAAAGACCAAGTTTGACTACGTGTTCGACATGCAGGGTTTGCTGCGCACCGGCTTGATGGCGTCGCGCGCGCTGGCGAAAAAGGTCATC
Organism: Cephaloticoccus sp.; assembly: GCA_049425105.1. GTDB lineage: Bacteria > Verrucomicrobiota > Verrucomicrobiia > Opitutales > Opitutaceae > Cephaloticoccus. The sequence goes on along the minus strand of JBMSWZ010000236.1, from coordinate 2,247 downwards.
GGCCGCACTGACTGCCGTGAACTCTCCGGGGCGTTCTACGACGAAAAGGTGCCGCTGCCGCCCGGCGGCCGCCGCAGCCACGCGGTGGATATTCTGCTGCAATTCTGTCCCGTGCTGGGCGCGAAGCCGGAATTGCGCGGCAATGTGAAATTTCGCGAGGTCGACAAACTCAAGCCCGGCTTCGCGGCAGACAGCGACAGGCTCCCCCCGGTCGTGATCTTTCCCGACAGCCGCCGGGCCGAGAAAAAGTGGGGCGGATTTCTCCTTCTCACCCAGTTGCTGCTCCGCACCAATCGCCGTCGCCGTGTGATCTGGGCGGGCAATGCTCATATCCCGGACAAGGGTAACCTGCCGGCCGATCGATTCCTGAACCTCACCGGCAACACGGGCTTGGTGGCTTTGCCGGCATTGATCCAAAGCGCCGATTGGGTGATCTCGAACGACAGCGGGCCGATGCATCTCGCCGCCGCGCTCGGCGTGAAGACGATGGGCATCTTCGGTCCGACGGATCCGCGACTCTACGGGCCCTATCCGCTGACGAGCCCGACCAACGTCGTCGTGCAGGCGCCCGCGGGGAATTTGAAAATGTTGCAGGCCAAGGAAGTTTATGCGCGGCTGCAACTGGCGGACAAACGCCTGACCCAGTAACCTTTACCGTCTCTATGCTCGATCCGAAACTACTGCGTGAGTCGCCCGACCTCGTGCGTGCGGCGATTGCCAAGAAACACCTCGATGCCGATCTCGACGGCGTCCTGGCGCTGGACACGGCGTGGCGCAGCCAGCGGCGCGCGAAGCAGAAATCCGCCAACACGGCCATGGCCGCGCTGCCCAAGGGTTCGCCGGAGTTCATCGCCAAGGTGCAGGAAATGAAGGCGGTCGCGTCCGCGGTGAAGGAGAAGGAAGTCCAATTGAAGGATACCGAGGCCCGCTGGCACGAGGCCCTGCTTTCGCTCCCGAACCTGCCGCACGCCACCGTGCCCGAGGGGCGCACGCCGGACGACAACCAGGCGATCGCCGAGCACGGGATGCCGTTCGCCGGCCCGGACGGGGCCGTGCCGCATTGGGAGATCGCCGGCTTTGACCGGCTCTTCGACTTCCCGCGCGGCGCCAAGGTCACGGGGGCGGGTTTCCCGTTTTTTATCGGCGATGGCGCCCGGCTCGTGCGCGCGTTGCTGAACTTCTTTCTCACGGAAAACGCGAAGGCCGGTTACACGGAGGTCTCGCCGCCGATCTTTGTTAACGCCGCCAGCGCCACCGCCACCGGCCAGCTGCCCGACAAGGAGGGGCAGATGTATGAGACGCACGACAAACTGTATGCCGTGCCGACCGCGGAAGTGCCGCTGACGAATTTTTATCGCGACGAGATCCTCGACGAGGCCGCCCTGCCGGTCTGCCGTTGCGCCTACACGCCCTGCTTCCGACGCGAGGCCGGGAGCTACGGCAAGGACGTGCGCGGACTCAACCGGGTGCACCAGTTCGACAAGGTCGAACTGTTGAAGTGGGTGCATCCCAAGACCAGCTACGAGGAACTCGAGAAGCTGCGCGGCGACGCCGAGTCCCTCTTGCAGAAGCTCGAGTTGCCTTACCGCGTGCTGCTCATGTGCGCCGGCGACCTCGGCTTCGCGCAGGCCAAAAAGTATGACCTCGAGGTCTGGGCGGCCGGCCAGAAGCGCTGGCTGGAGGTTTCAAGCTGTTCGAATTTCGAGGGCTTCCAGGCCCGGCGCGCCCAGATCCGCTTTCGTTCGTCGGAGACGGGCAAGCCTGAGATTGTGCACACCTTGAATGGCTCGGGCCTCGCCGTGCCGCGCGTGCTCGCGGCCCTACTCGAGAACAACCTGCAGCCCGACGGCCGGGTCAAGCTGCCCGCTGCGCTCGTGCCGCATTTCGGCGGCGAATACCTGAGTTTCAACTGAGGCCGCGGCCTCCGCGCCGATGAAGCTGCAGGCTGCGACCCTCGAGCGACGAGCCGTGCAGCTCGCGGCCCAGCTGCCGCTCTCCCGCTGGCATCCGGAGGTGCAGGCGTGGATGCAGCGCCAACGCGGACGCAGCGTGTGGGCGGTGGCGCTTTCGGGCGGGGTGGATTCGGTCGCCCTGCTTTTGACACTGTGGGGGCATTTTCCGGCGCGTCGGGATCGGCTGATTGCGTTGCACTACAACCATCGCCTGCGCGGCCGGGCGGCGGATGCCGACGAACGGTTTTGCCGGGCCCTCTGCCGCGGCTTGGGGGTGGCTCTGCAAGTCCGCCGT
>JBMSWZ010000235.1:0-3614 GCA_049425105.1 Cephaloticoccus sp. | reverse complement strand
GGCGACTACTTCCGTCACTGGATCAACATGCAGCGCAACCTCAGCGAGACCCCGCGGATTTTCCATGTGAACTGGTTCCGCAAGGATCAGGACGGCAAGTTCATGTGGCCGGGCTTCTCCGAGAACATGCGTGTGCTGAAATGGATCTTTGACCGCATCCGCGGCGGCGGCCGCGCGAGCGAGACGCCCATCGGCTGGGTGCCGCGCTACAAGGACATCGAGTGGACCGGGATGAAGTTCCCCCGCGAGAAGTTTGAAGAGCTCCAGGCCTTTGACCGCGCCGGCTGGCGCGCCGAGATCCTCGGCCACGAGGAGCTGTTCATCGACCTGCATTCACACCTGCCGAAGGAGTTGCTCTTCGAGCGCGAGCTCCTGATCTGCCGCATGTGAACCACGGTCCGCGGATGCGCCTCACCTGCCTTTGCCTCATCGGCCTGCTGCTGGCCGCGGGCCTGCGCGCGGAAGTGCCGCCCTTGCTCGAAGCGGCGCTGCGCAAGCTGCAGGCGGACGAGAACCGCTGGGCCTTTACCCAGACGACGCAGGAATTTGATCGCAAGGGTCAGCCCGAGGGCGGGCTGACCGTCGAACGGTTTGATCCGTCGCAACCCTACGACCAGCAGTGGACGTTGGTGCGTTACCAAGGGCGGGAACCCACCGAGCGCGAGGAGCGGTCCTGGCGCAAGCGCAAGGACAAGGAAACCAAGCGCCGGGAAGAAAAGAGCCTGGGTGAGGTGATGGATCTGGAAAACGCCCGCGCGGTGGAAACGTCCGCGGCCAATGTCGTCTTCGAAGTGCCGTTGCTGCCCGGGGCCAGTAAGCGCCTGCCGGCGGAAAAGTTCGTCGTGCGCATGGATGTCGACCCCGTGAAGGAAACGCTGCAGGCGTTTCGCTTGGAAACCACGGGAAATTTTCGCGTGCTCGGCGTGGCGAAGATCGACCGCATCGAGGTCGCGGCGGATTTTGCCACGATGGATCCGCAATTTGCCCCCCAACCCGCCCGCATCACGGCCAGCGGTGCCGGCCGGGTGCTGTTCTTCAAGGTCGGCGGTGCGGTGGACATCAGCTGGAGCGAATTTCGCCGCGTCACGCCCTATGATGAGCGCTTCAAAGTGGAGATCGGCGAGATGAAGGTGTTCGGATTCTGACCCGGCGGCATCGAAAGAAAGCCGGTGCGGGCTTGCAAGTGGTCAAGCAGCTCACGCGTGATACCTACGCCGTGAGCACGGCGAGTCTCGATGGCCTGGAAGTCTTTTTCCTCAAGCGCACGGAAGTCACGCGCATCGAATCAATTCTGCCCGGGCTCAGCCCGCTCTCGCTGGAGCTGAATTACGCCTTGCTCGACCGTTACCTGTGATCGGTCGCCGCCGGCGTCACCACAGGATCGCGGCGAAAAAGAGTCCAATCATCGCCAACGCACAGGCCACCCGGGCCACCGTGGAGATCAGGAACCCAGCCGTCGCGCCGACCCCGGCGCGCAGCGACTCGCGGTCGGAACGCTTGGCGCCGAATTTCTCCGCAGCCACGGCGCCGAGGAAGCTCCCGAGCAGCAGGGCCGGCAGGGAAAAGAACATGCCGACAAACGCACCGCCCGTGGCGCCGGTCATGCCCCATTTCCCTCCCCCGAAGAGACGCGCGCCGATCATGACGCCGGCAAAGTCCGCCAGCACCGAAACCAACCACAGCGCCGCCACCCAGCCGACGACCGACCAGCTGAGCGAAAGCGGCAGCAGGAGTTTGTGGAGCACGACGCCGAGTAGAATGAAAGTCGTGCCCGGCAGCATGGGCACGATGCAGCCGAGAAAGCCGATCAGCAGCAGCAGCGACGTCAGGCTCCAGATCAGGTAAACCACGCCGAGAAGACACGCGCCGACCCGTGGCGGTTGCAAAAACAATCTCCCGCCTTCGCCGAGGCTTCGGCGGGCGCGGCCTGCTGTGGAACCTACGTTTCGTCGGGCGGAGTGAAGCCCCGGCGCATGACGTTTTCCACGATCACCCGCGGGAAGAGGAAGTTCTGCAGGTAGCCCTTGCCGCCGGCCTTCGTGCCGCCGCCGGACATCTTGAAGCCGCCGAACGGATGCCGCTCGACGATGGCGCCGGTGATGCCGCGGTTGAGATAGAGGTTGCCGACGAGCAGCTCCGCCTGCGCGCGCTCGAGGGCGCGCGGGCTGCGCGAGAACAGGCCGCCGGTCAGCGCGTAATCGGTGCCGTTCACCATCGCGATCGCCTCGTCGAGGGTCTTCGCGCGCAGGATGGCGACGACTGGCCCGAAGATCTCCTCGCGAGCGATGGCGTGCTCCGGTTTCACATTAACGAAGACGGTTGGCGGCACGAAAAACCCGTCCGCCGGCGCCTCGCCTTGCCAAGCGAGCTTGGCCTCCTTCTTCCCGGACTCGATCAGGCCGAGGATCTTCTTCTGCGCCTCGGCATCGATCACCGGCCCAACGAGCGTGCCCGGCAGCGCTGGGTCGCCGACGGGATAGGAACCGCAGGCCGAGACGAAACGTTCGACGAAGTGGTCGTAGACGGCGTCGAGGACGATCAGCCGCGAGAGCGCGGAGCATTTCTGGCCGCTGAAACCAAATGCGCTGTAGAGCGCGGCAGGGATCGCCTCGTCGAGGTCGGCGTCGTTGTCGATGATGAGCGCGTTCTTTCCGCCCATCTCGCAGACGACCTTTTTGAGATTGGCCTGGCCGGGCTGCGTCCGTCCGGCGGCCTCCCAGATCCGGCACCCGACGGCGCGCGAGCCGGTGAAGGCGACGAAGTCCACATCTCGGTGCCCGGTCAGGTGCGCGCCGACATCTTCGCCGTAGCCCGGGAGGAAGTTGACCACGCCTGCCGGAACGCCCGCCTTGGCGAGAATGTCCATCAGCACCGCGCCGATGACCGACGTCTGCTCGGCGGGTTTCATGATCATCGTGTTGCCCGCTACGAGCGGCGCGACGACGAGGCCGGTGAGAATCGCGAGTGGGAAGTTCCATGGCGCGATCGCGACGCCGACGCCGCGCGGCGTCCACAACTGCAGGCATTTCTCGCCGGGCACGGGTTGCGTCACAACGGGCTTGGCGAGCTTGCGCATCTCAATCGCGTAGAAGCGGCAGAAGTCGACCGCTTCGGAGATGTCGGCGTCGGCCTCGACCCAGGGTTTGCCAGCTTCGAGGATGAGGAGCGAGTTTAGCTCCATTCGGCGCGCTTCCATCAGGTCGGCGGCGCGCTCAAGCAGCTTTGCGCGGTCGTCGACCGGCGTGGCGCGCCATTTCGGGAATGCGGCCTGCGCGGCGGCGATCGCGGCATCGGCATCGGCCACCGTGGCGCGCGCCCATGAGCCGATGACCTGCGCTGGTTTCGCCGGATTGACGGAAGGAACGTATTCGCGGTCGGTGATCTTCTTCCCGCCGATGACGAGCGGCCACTTTTTGCCTAGCTGAGTGGCGTAGGCGGTGAGCGCGGCTCGCTGTTTCTCGCGGCTCACGGCTTGGGAGAAGTCGGTGTTGGCGGCGTTGACGAACGCGCCGGCGGGTCGCGGCTTCGGCGCGAGCGGCTCGGGGGCGGCGGCGATGGCGTTGGCGGGGTTGCCGAGCAGCTGGTCCTTGGTGGCCTCGCCCATGTTCTTGATC
>JBMSWZ010000234.1:0-3624 GCA_049425105.1 Cephaloticoccus sp. | reverse complement strand
CTCCAGTTTCCCACCGATCGGGCTCCAAACGCCCTGGTTGGGCGGCTTGGCGCGGAGAAGCAGGAGGTGTTCGCCCGCCTCGTTTTCGAGGAAGACCAGGACGGCGAGTTTGTAAGCGAGGTCAACGGACATGCGGCGTAGTGCGAAAAGGGGAAGAATTCAGCGTGACCGGCCCCGGGACGCCGACAACGAAATTTTCAATCATGACCCGGCACCTCTCCACCCGAACTCAGCGACTGGCGGCGTTGGATTTGATCGGTGCGTCGGGTTTGCGCGCAGCAACGGTTCTCGGGTTACGTCGTGCCAGAAGCTCAGCAAGGAGTAGCCCCGCCATGGCGCAATTTCGAGGGCGTCGCGCGCGGTGGGCGACGAGTCATGGGCCTCCCACCAGCGCCGACCGAAGAACCACCCTGCGTCCACGGGTTGTTCGATCAGGTGCTCGACCAACGGGATGACGGCAAACGCGCCGCCGGTGTTGCCGCGCAAATCGATGATCAGCGCGCGGGGTGGGTTTGCGGCTAGTTCGCCGTAGGCGGCGGTGATGGCTTCAATGGTGTCGACGCCCATCATCGTACGGACGCGCAGCACGGCGATGCCATCCTCGGCGCGAAGCTGCACGGACTTGGGTCCGGTGCGCATTTGGTCCAAATAGGTCAACTGCTCGGGCAATGGCGTAGCGGAACGGCGCAGCTCGACATGGGAGAATGGAAGAAGCGTGGCGGCCTCTTTGAAACCGGCGGTAAACGCTTCGTCGTCCGTGGCGGTGCGCGCCAAGCTGTCGAGCCGGGTGAAGAAGTCGGCACCGGCATCGGCCCCCAAGGCGTTGGGAGAAAAGAGCTGATCAGCCATCGCGCGGTGAATTCCGTCGACCAACTTCGGGAAATTCGTGGCGGGTAGCGGGTCGGCGAAGGTGGTGAGCGAAGTCAACAGGCCGACAATTCCGATCAGGGCAGGGTGAAGGTGACGCAAATTCATAGGTGCAGCGACACAACGCGTTGGCGCCTTGGAAAGTTGCAGTTAATTGCGGCAGGAGAGCGGCCGATTTGGGATTTACGCCGCCGCGGGCGCGCGCTTGGCTTCGGCCATCATGGCAAAATGGATGCTCGTCGACGGCTTCAATCTGGCTTTTCGCGCCTTCTACGGAATGCCGGAATTGACCCGGAGCGACGGATTTCCCACGGGCGCGCTGCACGGCTGGGTGAAGTCATTGTGGCGATTGGAGGACGACCAGCAACCCGCGGCGACGCTGGTGTTTTTTGATCTTGGCGGTTCGCAGGATCGCCTTGCGCTTCATCCCGAATACAAGGCGCAGCGGCAGGAAACGCCCGAGGCGTTGGAGCGTCAGATTCCCGTGATCAAGCAACTGACGCGGGCGATGGGTTTGGTCGGAGTGGAGCGTGACGGCGTGGAGTCGGACGATCTCTTGGCGGCGCAAGCCGTGGCGCTGGCGAAGGCGGACCACGACGTGTTGGTGGTGAGCGCGGACAAGGATTTCGCCCAAATTGTGAACGACCGGATCAAGATTCTGCTGCCGCCCCCGACCGCGAATCCGAAGCTGGGCTGGCGGGTGCTGGACAGCGCCGGCGTGGCGGAGAAGTTTGGTGTCACGCCCGCGCAGATCGCCGACTACCTCGCGCTGTTGGGCGACACGGCCGACAATATTCCCGGCCTGGCGGGCGTTGGCCCCAAGACGGCGGCGAAGTGGCTGCAGGAGCACGGCTCGCTGGAGGGCGTGATCGCGCAGGCGGCGGCGCTCAAACCCGACCGCTTCCGGGAGCAGGTCGCCGGTGCGGCGGATCGGCTGCGGCTGAACCGTCGGCTCACGACTTTTGATCTCGGCTTGCCGACCGTCGAGGCGGTGCGTGGCGAACCTCAAGTGGGCGAACTGCTCCGGTTGATGGAGGAGCTGGAAATGCGCTCGACGCTGAACGACGCGCGCAAGCGCTACACCCAGCCCGAGCTGTTCTAACGGCCCTCGGCCGAGATGCCCTTGGGGTCGAAAATGTAGCCGATGCCGTGCACGGTGCGGAAGGCGTCGAGGTTAAGGCCGTGCTTTTTGTAGAGGTCGCGCACCTTGACGACGTATTGGTCGAGGGAGCGGCTGCGAATGTCGGCGTGCACGCCCCAGACGGAATGAATCAGCGCCTTGCGAGTGATGACGACGCCCGGGTTGGCGTTGAGGTGGGTAAGGATGCCGAGCTCCTTGCGGCCGATCTTCTCGGCGCCGCCGCCGGGGAACCTGATCTCGAGGCGCTCCGGGTTGATGCTGGCGCCGCAGAACTCGAAGGGTTCGTCGGTGACGCGGACGTTCTTGGTGAGATTGAGGTCGCGGCTAACCTCCGCGCGCCGCAGCACCGCGCCTATGCGCGCGATGAGTTCGGGAAAACTGAAGGGCTTGGTGGCGTAATCGTCGCCGCCCATGTTCAGCGCGCGCACCTTGCTCGCTTCCTCGTCGTTGCCGGTGAGGAAAATGGTGGGGATGGTCAGGTCTTTCTCGGCCAGCTCGTCCAGCAGGGCGAAACCGGTCTGGTCGGGCAGGCCGATGTCGAGCAGGAGGAGGTTGGCAAAGTTGCGCTGCAAGAAGCTCGTGGCGTGAGCGGCGCGGTGGCAGACTTGGGTCTGCATCCCGGCGGCTTCGAGATGCTGCGAGATCAAATTGGCAAGCTCCACCTCATCCTCGACCACCAGGATCAGAAGCTTGGCTTCCTGACGCGTGGGCTTTTCAGGGGCAGACAACGACTTCAGACAACCGTCGCCGGCGGGCTTGTCAAAACCAACCTGCGCGACGCGTCTGGTTTGATGACAAAGAGTTGGGGGAGCGGGCGGGGGGCGCGCCGTCGCGGAATCACGCTGCGGTGAACGTCGCGCAAACGTGACGATCCGGGCCGGGCCGAAACCGCGAATTTCCTTGAAGGAGCGGCGGGCCGCGTGTGCTTTGGCCCCGTGTCCGACCGCAAGCCCATCCTGATGCTCGGGCTGCCCAAAGGCAGTCTCGAGGAAGCCACCAAAACCCTGTTCCAAAAGGCAGGGTGGCGTATCAACACGAGCGCGCGTTCCTACAAACCCTCCATCGATGACCCGGATCTCGACGGCCGTTTTGTGCGAGCGCAGGAAGTCAGCCGGTATGTCGAGCATGGCTTCTTTGATTGCGGGCTGACCGGCCATGACTGGGTCAAGGAAAACGAGTCCGACGTGGTCGAAGTCTGTGACCTGATTTACAGCCGGGCCTCGACCCTCAAGTCGCGCTGGGTGCTGTGCGTGCCGGAGTCTTCCGACATCACCAAGCCCGAGCAGCTCGCGGGCAAGCGCGTGGCGACCGAGTTGGTCGGCACCGTAAAGCGGTATTTCGCGGCGAAGAAGATCGACGTCGAGGTGGAGTTTTCCTGGGGCGCCACCGAGGTGAAGGTGCCGGACTTGGTCGATGCGATCGTCGACATTACCGAGACGGGCAATTCGATCCGGGCAAACAAGCTCCGCATCATCGACACGTTGCTCGAGACCAACACGAAGTTCATTGCCAACAAGGACAGCTGGGCAAATCCCGCCAAGCGCCGGAAAATCGAGACGATCGCGCTCCTGCTGCGCTCGGCGCTCGAGGCCGAGTCCAAGGTCGGCCTCAAGCTC
>JBMSWZ010000233.1:0-3639 GCA_049425105.1 Cephaloticoccus sp. | reverse complement strand
GGCGAGCTTGCCGGCCTCACGGTGCTGGTCACCGGCTGCGGGCCGATCGGCTGCTTCGCGGTTGGCGTGCTCCGGGCGGCCGGTGCCTCGCTCGTTATCGCCTCGGACTACAACCCGACGCGTCGTGCCCTGGCGACCACCATGGGGGCGCATGTCGTCCTCGATCCGGCGGCCGAGGATGTCGTGGCGCGGGTGCGGGACCTGACCGGTGGATTGGGGGTGGACCGTGTCTGCGAGATGAGCGGCCATCCGGCCGGGCATGCGACCGCATTCGCCGCCGCGCGCCCGGGCGGGCGCGTCAACCTCCTCGGCACGCCGAGTCGGACGACCGAGGTCGACCTCGCGCGGGACATCATCTTCAAGGGGCTCACCCTGTACGGCGTGACCGGTCGCAAGATGTACGAGACCTGGATCCAGATGCGTAGACTCCTCCGCTCGGGCGTGCTCGATCCACACCCCGTCATCACCCACCGGTTCCCGCTCGAACGGATCGCCGAGGCCATCGGCGTGATCAAGGACGGGTCGGCCGGGAAGGTCATCCTGGAGATTGCGCAGTGAACGCCCTTGATGCGCGCATCACGGCCCAACTCGAGGCCTTCCGCCAGCAGGGCGTCTACAAGACGCTCAACCATCTCGGCTCGCCGCAGGCCGCGCGGGTGCAGATGGAGGGCCGCGGTGAGGTCATCATCCTGTCGTCGAACAACTATCTCGGCCTCTCCGATCACCCCGAGGTCGTGGCGGCCGGCAAGGCCGGTCTCGATCGCCTCGGTGCGGGGACGGCGTCCGTCCGCTTCATCTGCGGCACCTTCACTATCCACCGGGAGCTCGAGACCGCGTGCGCGCGGCTCGTCGGCACCGAGGCGGCGCTGTCGTTCGTGAGCTGCTGGAATGCCAACGAGGCGCTGCCGGCGACGGTGCTCACCACCGACGACATCATCCTCTCGGATCAGCTCAACCACGCCTCGATCATCGACGGGCTTCGCCTGGCCAAGAGCATCACCAAATGCGAGACCGGCGTCTACAAGCACAGCGACTTCGCCGACCTTGATGCCAAGTTGGCGGCAGCGGCCGACAAGCAGGTCAAGATGGTGGTAAGCGATGGCGTCTTCTCGATGGAGGGGACGATCGTCGACCTACCGCGCCTGCTTGAGGTCTGCCGCAAGCACGGGGCGATCCTTTGGCTCGACGACTCGCATGCCACCGGCGTGCTCGGGGCCAACGGGCGCGGTACGGCCGAGCACTTCGGGCTGGTTGGGGAGGTTGACCTCATCACTTCGACCCTTGGCAAGGCACTGGGTGGGGCAGCCGGCGGTTTCGTGGCCGGATCTGCCGCGGTCTGCGACTACCTCACACAGCGCGCCCGTCCGCAGCTCTTCACCAACGCCCTGCCGGCGACCGTGGCCGCCTCGGCGCTCAGGAGCATCGAGGTCCTCGAGCGCGAACCCGAGCGGGTCGCCCGTCTCCGCGACAACGCACGTTACTTCAGGGACCAGCTGATCGTCCTTGGGTTCCAGCCGCTCCCCGGCGAGACGCCCATTGTCCCGGTGATCCTTGGGGAGACGGCGGCCGCGATCCGGATGAGCGAGCTGCTACTGGCCGAGGGGGTCTTCGTGACTGGGTTTGGATTCCCGGTGGTACCGCAGGGGCAGGCACGGGTGCGCTGTCAGCTTTCGGCAGCGCACACCCGGGCCGACCTCGATGAGGCGCTGACGGCCTTCGCGAGGGTCGGTCGCTCGCTGGGGCTCATCGCGTGAGCCACAGGCCTGTTCCTTGCGACACCCTGCTTCACTTCCCCCTACAGGAGGCAGTTCGATGATGCGGTTCCAGTGGCTGACCGGCGCCCTCGCCCTGGCGGCCTGCTTGGCCATGCCGGGTTCCCTCTCGGCGCAGCGCACGGATTCCCACACCTGGAAGCTCGGCCTTCAGGCCGGCGCGATGATCGTCCAGACAGCAACTCAGGACAGCGAGGTGATCCCCTCGTTCGGGGCGCACGTCCTGGTCATGGCGAAGCGCGGCGGCCTGCTGGTCGGCGTGGACGAGGGCTTCGGCTCGGACGAGCGTTCGGGGCTGATCCTCTTCAATGACGTGCGCCGCTATCAGGCGGTCCTCATGGCCTTCCCCGTCAACGCTCCGCTCGAGCCGTACATCGGCCTCGGTGGCGGCATCCTGCAGGTCGTCGGGCCGAGGGTAGACGATGCGGTGACCGACCCGTTCGACCGCAGGGAGCTCGCGGATGCAGCCGAGGAGGCGAACGCGCATGCCTTCGTCACCGCGCTGGCCGGCGTGCAGGGCCACTGGGGGCGCCTCACGGCCTTCGCGCAGGCGCAGATCGGCTCCTCACCGAACCGCGACAGGCTGTTTCGCGGCGCGCTCTACTCGGTGCACGGCGGCATTCGCATCGGCCTCGGCAGCGCAAAGGAAGGCGGGCGGGCGGGCGGGTACTGAGTGGCGCTGCCGAGCGCGCGTCGCCAACTGGCATTCGCGGTGGCCGTGGGGGCCGTCCTGTTGCTGCCGCTGGTCGTCGGTCCAACACCCACGCGTGGTGATTACCCCAATCACCTTGCCCGACTCTGGATCCTGGCGCACCCGGATTTCTGGCCCTTCAAGACTGGGGCGATCCAGCTCAACCCGCATCTCACCCCCGAATCTCGGGTTCGGGTTGCTGGCGCTGCCGCTCACGAAGATGCTGCCGTTCGAGGTTGTCGGGCCGGCGGTGGTCGCCGTGGCCGCGCTGGGATTTCTGGCGAGTTGTATCGCGGTGGCGCGAGTGATTGCCCCAGATGCAGCCACGCTGGTCGGTGTTTCCAGCCAACAACCGATCATCGTCAATGAGACGCGACTGCATGCCGTGGCCGGGGCCGCCTCCGGAAGCTGTGAATCGCCCACATGGTCGTACCTGCTCCTGATGGCAGGGGCGCCAACGCACACCGGCCAGTCATACGTCCGACTGGCGGGCACGGGACGGCAATCGCTTGGAAGCGTGTCGACCAGCCTAGGACTTCTTCCGAGCCTTCCTAACTGGCGCTGTCGCCTTGCCGGTCTTCGTCCGAGGAGCGGGGGCCTTGGCAGGAGCCTCACCCTTCTTCGCGCCCTTCGCCGCCGAGACCGTCTTCTTGACGGCTTTCGCGGCTGGATTGGCGGACTTGGCTGGCTTGGCCTTGCTCACCGCCTTGGCCTTGCTCACCGCCTTGGCCTTGCTCGCCGCCTTGGCCTTGCTCACCGCCTTGGCCTTGCTCGCCGCCTTGGCAGCCCGCTTGCCCTTCGGCGGCGTTGCGGAGGAGGACTGGCCTGATGCGTCCGCCGTCGGCGCGGAGGCCACCCCAGGAATGGCCACCACACCAACCATCGGCACCACACCGCCGCCAGCGCGGGCACCACCGCGCTGCGTGCCCCCGCGGAAGCGGAGCGCCGCGGCCGGGCGCGTAGCCGGTGCCAGTGCGGTTGCCGATCCATCCGCCTTTGCATCGCCGTTGCCGGCGGCCGTCGATGCGGGACGCGACATCAGCGCCATGTCGGTGCGATGCGGCGAGACCTCGAAGTGCGTCTCGTCGAGCATTCGCACGTCGGCGACCTCGGCGTCGTTGGCCTGACGCAGCAACTTCGGGAAGCGTACGGCTTCGAGGAGCGGATCCTCGGTGC
>JBMSWZ010000232.1:0-3651 GCA_049425105.1 Cephaloticoccus sp. | reverse complement strand
CTTCTGGGTCGCGCGCATGATCATGGCCGGCCTGGAGTTCACCCGGCCCGGCGAACCGCTGGAGCGGCGCATTCCGTTCAAGCACGTCTATTTCACGGGCATCATCCGCGACGGCCAAGGGCGCAAGATGTCGAAGTCGCTCGGCAACTCGCCCGACCCGCTCGACCTGATCGCCAAATACGGCGCCGACGGTCTGCGCTTCGGCATCATCTCGATCGCGCCGCAGGGGCAGGACATCCGTTTTCAGGAAGACCGCATCGAAGGCGGCAAAAACTTCTGCAACAAGCTCTGGAACGCCTGCCGCTTCCGCCAGATGAGCGGCCCGATGGGCGACAACTCCTCGCTGCCGGCGATCATGGCGCGGCTGAAGGCCGAGCAGTTTGACGCCGACGATCACGCCATCCTCGACCGCCTGCTCGCGACGACGCGCGAAGTGGACCGATGCTTTGCGCAGTTCGAGTTCAGCGCCGCGGTGCAGGCGCTTTACGGTTTTTTCTGGAATGACTTCTGCGATTGGTATGTCGAGGTCTCGAAGGCCAAGCTGCAGGACGAGGCGACGAAGGAAAACTGCCTCGCGCTGCAGGACCTCGTGCTGCGCCAGACGCTGCTGCTGCTGCATCCCTTCATCCCGTTTATCACGGAGGAACTCTGGCAGCTGCTCGGCTACACTGGCGCCGGCCGTTTTATCGAGGACAGCCGCCTACAGAACGCCTCGCAGGTCGCCACCGCCGGGCATGACCTCGGTCTGGTGATCGACCAAGCCGCCGCGCAATCGGTCGAGAAACTCAAGGCTTTCGTCTCGCTGGCGCGCACGCTCAAAGCGGAGCGTGGCCTGGCCTCTCGGCGCGACACCCGTTTCCTGATCAAGGCCGACGACTCCCAGTGGGAGGCGGTCACGATCAACCTCGCCAAAATCACGCGCCTCGTCGGCGCGGAAGAAATCTTGCGCCAAGACAGCGTCGACGGCGCGCCCGCCGTGGTGACGCCGCTCGGCACGCTCGCGCTTGATCTGGCGGCGAACCTCGACGTCGGCGCGGAGAAAGAGCGCTTGGCGAAAGAACTCGAATCGCTGGCCAAGCACATCGCCGGCACTGAGGCGCGACTCGCGAACAAGGCTTTCACCGACAAGGCCCCGCCGGCGGTGGTCGAGGGCGCGAAAAAGCAGCTCGCCGACCAGCAGACCAAGCGCGCCGAACTCGAGCGCTTGCTCCAGGCGTTGGGCTGAAGCGGGCGGGCGGGTAGGTGCGCGCAGCGAGGCGTCGGTCTACGCCCTGGCGCGGCACCGGGTGGCGATTGCGCGCAAACTGTCCTGAAATTTCAGGACTTGTGCCGTGGTTCTGCCCTTGGTGACATGCTCCCTTTCATGAAGAAAGCGCTCATCACCGGCATCACCGGGCAGGATGGCTCCTACTTGGCCGAACTCTTGCTCGGGAAAGGGTATGAGGTTCACGGCGTCATCCGCCGGGCCTCGACCTTCAACACCAGCCGGATCGACCACCTTTATCGCGACCCGCACGTGAACGGCGTGCGGTTGTTCCTGCACTACGGCGACCTCGCCGATTCGGTCCAGATGGTGAAGCTGCTTTACGACCTGCAGCCGGACGAGATCTACAACCTCGCCGCGCAATCGCACGTGCGGGTGTCCTTCGACATTCCGGAATACACCGGCGACGTCACCGGCGTCGGCGCGGTGCGTATCCTGGAAGCCATTCGCGAGGCGGGACTCGGCAAAAAGTGCCGGTATTACCAGGCCTCGTCGTCCGAGATGTTCGGCAAGGTGCAGGCCGTGCCGCAGGTGGAGACGACCCCGTTCTGGCCGCGCTCACCCTACGGTTGCGCCAAGATGTATGCGCACTGGCTGACCGTGAATTACCGCGAAAGCTACAATCTTCACGCCTCCAGCGGCATCCTGTTCAATCATGAGAGCCCCCGCCGCGGTGAAACCTTTGTCACCCGCAAGATCACCCGCGCGGCCACGCGCATCAAGGTGGGCCTGCAGGACGCGCTCTACATGGGCAACCTCGACGCCAAGCGCGACTGGGGTTATGCCAAGGAATACGTCGAGATGATGTGGGTCATGCTCCAGCAGGACCAGCCCGACGACTACGTGGTCGCGACCAACGAAACGCATTCGGTTAAGGAGTTCATCGTGGAGACCTTCAACTTGCTCGATCTCGATTGGGAGAAATACGTGAAATACGACGCCCGCTACGAGCGGCCCGCGGAGGTCGACCTCCTGATCGGTGACCCGGCCAAGGCCAAGCGCCAGCTCGGCTGGGAACCGAAGGTGAAGTTCAAGGAGCTGGTCAAGATCATGACCGAGGCGGACCTGGAACTCGCCAAGCGCGAGGCCCAGATCGCCAGCCTGCCGGCCGTCTCGCAGACCCCGTTCGCATGAAACTCTTCATCGCCGGACATAACGGCATGGTGGGTGGCGCGCTCGTGCGCCGCTTTGCGGCGGAGTCCGGCGTGGAACTCATTCTGCGCACGCGACGCGAACTCGACCTGACGAATCAGGCTGCGGTCAACGCGTTTTACGCTGCGGAAAAACCCGACGCCGCGATCATTGCGTCTGCGAAGGTCGGCGGCATTCACGCGAACCACGCCTATCCGGCGGATTTCCTTTATGACAACCTCGCCATCGCCGCGAACTGCATCCACGGCGCGCATCGGGCCGGGGTGAAACGGTTGCTGTTCCTCGGCAGCTCGTGCATCTACCCGAAGCACGCGCCTCAGCCGATGCCGGAGGACTGCCTCCTCACCGGCGCGCTGGAGCCGACCAACGAAGCCTACGCCATCGCCAAGATCGCCGGGCTAAAGCTGGCTCAATACTACCGCCAGCAGCACGGCGTGCGGTTCCACTCGGCCATGCCGACTAATCTCTATGGGCCGGGCGACAACTACCACCCGCAGAACTCGCACGTGCTGCCGGCGCTGATCCGGCGATTCCACGAAGCCAAGGCGGCCGGTCACGCCGAGGTGACCGCCTGGGGCACGGGGTCACCCAAGCGCGAGTTCCTGCATGTCGACGACCTGGCGGACGCGTGTGCTTTTCTCCTCGGTTTGGAAAATCCACCCGACTGGATCAATGTCGGCACGGGCATCGATGTAACGATTCGCGAGCTTACCGAGCAAGTGGCGGCGGTCACGGGATTCGCCGGGAAGATCACGTGGGACGCGTCGAAACCCGATGGCACCCCGCGCAAGCTGATGGATGTGTCGCGCCTCTCCGCTCTCGGCTGGCGGGCCCGCATCCGTCTGGACGAGGGGCTGCGCCGCACCTACGCGGCCTTCCTCGCCGAGCAGGCGGCGGGACGCCTGCGGGGCTGAGCCGGCCGGCCCCGGCGCCGAGATTGCACTTGCGACGGCCCCCCGGCTGCCAAGGCTGGACGCTTATCATGATCGCACCCGAGACTTTCGACCACATCGAGAACATCAAGAAGCGCGCCGGCCACTTGTGGAGGTTTCTTTGACTGCGAACAAAAACAGCGGGAAATCGAGGCCATGGAGGCCTCGATGGCCGCACCCGATTTTTGGGACAACAATGACCGCGCCCAGAAACACATTGCCAAGCTCAACGGCCTGAAGCGCGCCGTAAACCCGGTCGTCGCCTACCGCAAGAAGGTCGACGACCTCGGGGTCTTGCTCGAG
>JBMSWZ010000231.1:0-3695 GCA_049425105.1 Cephaloticoccus sp. | reverse complement strand
CCGGTCGGATCTACATGAACACCGCGACCAAGCCTTGGATTGGAGCCAATCCCGACGCCGCTTATGCGAATAATTTCGGTACGGCCGGACGCGACTGGCTGGGGAACCAAGGCAAAGCCCTTGAGACCGAGATCGACTTGGTGCAGGTGTTCGGCTCTGTCCCGAAAATCGTTTACATCGCCGTGGGGGCTTACCCGCGGGCGAACGGCAGCAACCTCATCGGTCAGGCCCCAGCCTCTTTTGGAAACGAGGCCAACGACATCGAGATTCCCGAGTTTCAGGCCCTCAACACCGCTTCCATCCGTGACGACAACCTCGACGGCCGCTTTGACGTCGGAACCCCCGAGCTGATCACCTCGGTCAGCGGGAATGAGGTCGATGGCAACTACGGCCTGCGCCGCTTCTATCTCGATGAGGTCGCGGGGGACACCGCCTCCCTCACTGTCAAATTCCGTCCCAACGCCGGTTCGGCTGCCGTGTCCGACGTCCAGGTCTACTCCAACCTCAACCGGCGCGACCACGCCGTCCTCGAGGAGGATCCGGCCAACGTCACCACCAGCTCCAGCACCTACTTCCGCGCCTATGCCATGACCGGTCCGGACGTGCAGGGCTTCTACACTGCGACCCTGCCGGTCAACCTTTGCGGCGCCTACCGCCTGCAGGTCCGCTACAAGGTCGCCGGAGTTAATGGCGGAAACTTCATCTACTACACCGACCACGCCCAGCGCCGCGACTGCGCCATCGTCGTCTCCCCCAAGAAAGCCCTCACCCTCAACATGTATGAGGTCAACCCGCTTATCGTGGAGGCCAAAAATACGGAGTTGTCAGGCCGAAGCACCTTTCTGGACCTCGTCAATGATCCCGACCTCCCCGGCGAATCCGGTGGCTTCGAGGATCGGCCCGACGCCCTCAATAAGTACCACTACGCGGCGCTCGGCGTGAACATGCTTTGGCTCCAACCGATCCACCCCATCGGCGTGGAAGGACGCGATATCAATCCTGAAACCCCCGGCCTACCCTTCGATCCCGGCAGCCCTTACGCCGTTCGCGACTACTGGTCGGTGATGCCGATGCTGGGTCGGAGCAACACTGCCAACAATGCCATGTCTGAATTTCAAACCTTCGTCCAGCGTCTCGACCAGTGGGGCGTGGGCGTCATGATGGACGGAACCTTCAACCACAGCGCTCCCGATGCCATCCTGGGTCAAGGCGCTGCAGATTTGGGCATCATATCGTCAAACAGCATCTCCACCCAGATCCGTTCCAATAATGTGGCATGGTTTGCCCGAGAAGGCTTCCCGGGGCAGCCCGCCACCGCCGTAACCAATATCGCCATCGCGCCGGATCGCAACGACTTTGGCAACTGGACCGATGTCCGGGAGTTCTTCTTCGGCGACTACGACGCCTTGGTGAAGGAGAAGGGAACCCAAAACCCCGACAAATCCTATCCGGACAACGCCTACAAACTCGCCTTCCTGCTCGAGCGGGATGAGTTCGCCGGTCATACCCCGACCACCCGCCAGGTCTGGGAGTACTTTGCCTACTACCCGATCTACTGGCTTGAAAAATCCGGCCACACGTCCTCCACCCCCAAAAGCCAGTCCCACGTCGGCATCGACGGTCTCCGTTGCGACTTTGCCCAGGGCCTGCCCTCCCAATTCTGGGAGTATGCCATCAACAAGACCCGCGCCCGGAAATGGGACTTCATCTTCATGGCCGAATCCCTCGATGGCGCCCGCACCGTCGCGGGCAACCCACGCCACGGAGTGGGCTACCGTTCCGCCCGCCATTTCGACGTGCTCAACGAAAACATCGTCTTCTACTGGCGCGACACCTTCTTCGGCTATCCCGCCAACGGGGGGGCAGGCTCGGTCAAAACGCCGAAGACCTACGATACGTTCAAGGCCTACGATGACCGCCGCAACGCCTTCGACAATGTCACGCTGCTCAACAACCTGACCAGCCACGACGAGGTCTTCCCGCACAACGATGTTTGGTCGATCGCCTACGGCTACGCTCAGGTCGGGGCTTTGGACGGCATCCCGATGCTCATGTACGGCCAGGAAGCCGGCGCCCAGAACAGCGTTTCTGGCTATGCCTCGGGGACCAGCAATAGCGTGGCCAACTTCGGCCCGATCAACGCCTCCAATAATTTTGCCAAGTACGAGCAGAACTTCGGCAAGAACATCCCGAACTTCAAGGTCTACAACCACATGACCAACATCTGGGGCAGCCGCACCGCCGACGACTGGAAGCTTCAGGGCTTCTACGGTCGCGTCAACAAAGCCCGCCTCGCCGCCCCCGCGCTCCAAAGCCAGAATGTCTATTTCCTGAATAAGAAACAGGTCGGCGGCGGGTACGACGACAACATCTTTGCGGTGGGGAAGGTTCTTAACGTCGGCCAGTCGGCCGGCGCGCCCGGCCAAAGCGTGGTCTTCGCCTTCGTCAACAACAACTACCGCGTCAATGCCAGCGTCGCCGCCAGTTTCGACGTCAATGCCGCCGCCCCGGGCGGCTCCGGCAACTACTTCGGCATCCAGGCCGCCCGCACCTATAACCTCAGAGATCTGCTGGCCGACAATCCCACCGCCAATGTCTGGGCCACTAACAAGACCGGGACCGAAATCCTCACGGATGGCATCTACGTCGGCCTGCCCAACACCACCGCCGGCACCGGTAGCTATCAGGCCCAGTACCTCCAGTTGGTGGACGTCTCCGCCCCCTCCCTCAGCTTTGTACCTCCCCAGTTCATGACCTTTGGGACTACAAATACGCTAACCACTTCCACCACCCCCGCCCGCTTTCAGGGATGCGGCCAGCGCGGCGAGCGCGGCCGCGGCCGCGGGGGCGGTCGCCCCCCCCCCCGGCCTCTACCGTCACGTACTCTCTCGTCAGCGGAGACACCAATAAAGTCACCCTGAGCGGAAGCCAGCTCATCATCAACTCCGGTACTGGCTCTGTGGTGGTCCGCGCCACGGTGGACGCCACCGCCGATCGGGGAGGCGCCACAGCGGATGCCACCATCACCTTCCAAAAGGCCTCTCAAACCATCACTTTTGACCCGTCCTCGACCACCGGCAGCACCAGCGATCCGGCCCGCACCCTAATCGCTACCTCCTCCTCAGGCCTGACAGTTTTACTTTCTTCCGGAAACCCCGGGGTGGCCTCGTTAATTGAAAATACTCTTTATTTCAACAATCCCGGTTCCGCCGTCATCACCGCTTCCCAATCCGGGAATGAAAATTATGAGGCAGCTACCGCCGTGACCCGGACCTACACGGTCACCGGTGCTAGCTTTGCCAATGAGTGGAGCGGACAAGATGCCACCAGTGATGCCAACGGTGACGGCGTCCCCGCACTTGCGGAGTATGCTTTGGGAGGCATCGCGGGATCCAATAATCTCGGCGTGCTTCCCCAAGCAACTCGATCCAACAACACCCTCTCCCTGAGTGCGTTGGTTCGGACCAACGACCCCAAACTTTCCGTCTTCCCGCAAGCCGCCAGCACTCTTGGCACCAACTCCTGGTCCTCCGCCGGCTTCACCACGAATATCTCAACCAACGCTGTTCCAGCCGGATTTGAGCGGCGCACCTACACTTTCGATGTTGGCACCAATCCCCGCGCCTTCCTCCGCCTCTTCATCACTAACTCGCCATAATCTAAACCTCAGTCTTCGGTAGGGACGAGCAGTTTGG
>JBMSWZ010000230.1:0-3698 GCA_049425105.1 Cephaloticoccus sp. | reverse complement strand
CAGGACATGATCAAGCCCCGCGAAGGCATCCGCCTCCTCGAGCTCTACGAGAGCCAGATGCTCAACAAGACCTACCTCAACATCGACGCCCACGGCGGGCGCAAGAAGAAGCGCGGCAAGCGCTGAGCTTGCTCAGCGCCATTCGTGACGCGGATAGCGGCGGGAAAGCTCGGCTTTGATCTTTGGATACTGCTCCCGCCAGAAGTTCGTCAGGTCGTCCGTAACCTGAATCGGCCGTTGGTTTGGTGCGAGGACTTCGATCTTCACCGGCACGCGTCCCTGCCCCAGCGTGAACTTCCCTTCGATGCCGTAGAGTTCCTGGATGCGAGCGCTCAACACCGGCGGGCCTTCCGCCCGATAGGTCAGGCGCGAACGCCGCCCATTGGCCATGACCAGGCGTTCCGGCAGATAGACGTCGAGCACCGCCAGTTGCTCGGCCGTCAGCCAGTCGCGCAGGACCGGCATCACCGGCTTGTCCCGCAAAGCCTTGGCGGAGACTTCACCGTAGCACAACTGCTCGATCAAGGTCGCACGGTCCGCTTGCGTGATCGGACTCACTTCCAGTTCGGGAAACCATTCGGCCAGCCGGTTCACCCGCGTGATCCACTGCTCCACGGCCTCGTCCCACGCCTCCAGTTTGATTCGGCCCGCGTTTACCTCCTTCGTCAGCAGGGCCGCCGCCGCGTCCGCCGGCACTTCGTCGCCGCTGATTTTCGCCTCCAGCACCAAGTCGCGAAATTTCCGCTCCCGGCGGGCAATCACGCGCTTCGCGGACTCGTCATACCCGACACCCGTCGAGCTCACGTAATCATCTGGAAACATCTCGCCCAGCCAGGCCTCCTCGATCGCGGTCGCCAGGCTGAGCAGCGTGTTCACCTCGCCGCCCCGGCCGCCGACCTCCGTGATTTCCGCCGCCACGAAGAGCGGTGCGCGCTGGCACACGCTCTCGCGGGCCAGGACGCCGCGCCGGCCGTGCACCAAGTCGCACCGCAGCGTCACGGCATCGAGCCGCTTGGCCAGTTGGTCGGAGAAGCCCGCCAGCACGCAGCGCCGCAGTTCCGCCTCCGGCACAGCGTGGTTAGTCGTGTCCAGACCCTCGCGCTCGGCGATCTTGAGAAACTGCGCAAACAACGGCCCCACCGCCCGCGCGGCCTGCGCATGGATGCCCAGCTCCCGGCAGGCATCGATCCGGTAGCCCGCGCGATCCGCCTCCTGCCAGGCGCGCATCAGCAGGAGAAAATCACTCTCGTGCTCCTCGCCCAAGACCCGCTCCCGGGCCAGCTCGACGTTCTTGGGCACGCCCCGCAGGAGGAAGTTGCGTCCCTGGGTCAGCGCCGCCATCAACGCCACCGGCCGCACGCAGCCGCGCTGCTCCGCTTCCAAGAGCATACGGGCGTAGCGCGGATGCACCGGAAACCGCAGCATCCGTCGCCCAGTTTCTGTAATCACCCGGTGGGGCGTGCGCTCAGCGCGCGCCAGCTTGGCCCCGATCGCCCCTAGGTCCGCCAACAGATTCTCCGCCTTCTCCAAGGCCTTGGGCTCCGGTGGCTCGATCCACGGGAAGGCGACCACGTCATCAATGCCGCTGGCCTTGAGCGTCAACACCACCTCGGTCAAATCCAACCGCCGCACCTCTGGCAGTTCCTGCGGCGCCCGTTTGCCGTGCTCCCGCTCGGTCCAGAGCCGGACGCATCTGCCCGGCGCCGTGCGGCCCGCCCGGCCCGCGCGCTGGTCCGCGCTCGCCGCGGAAATCTTTTCAACCAACAGCGTATTGATCCCGCGGTGCGGATCAAACCGCGCCACGCGCGCCAAGCCGCTGTCGATCACCGCGGTGACTCCATCGATCGTCAACGAGGTCTCGGCCACATTAGTCGACACGATGATCTTGCGTCCCGCGCCTCGCTCGACCGCCCGGTCCTGCTGCTCCGGCGGCAATTCACCATGCAGCGGAAAACACGCAAAATCCCGCAGCGTTCGCCGGGCCTCAATCGCCTGCACCGTCCGGCTGATCTCATACGCGCCCGGCATGAACACGAGCAGGTCACCCGTCGTCGCCGCCGCCACGCGCTCGCACTCCTTCGCCGCGACCTCCCAGACCGGCTCGGCGTCAAAATCCACCGTCTTGGGCAGGTATTGAATCTCCACCGGAAAGGTGCGGCCCTCCGAGGTGAGCACGCGGCACGGCGCGAGGTAGTTCTTCAACACCACCGTGTCCAGCGTGGCCGACATCACCACGATCCGCAGGTCCGGGCGCGAGCCGCGCTTGATCTGCAGCGCCCGCGCCAGCGTGATGTCGCCGTAAAGGTGCCGTTCGTGAAACTCGTCGAACACGATCACGCTGATCCCCCGCAGCGCCGCATCCGCCGCCATCTGCCGCAGCAGCACGCCCTCGGTCACGAACTTGATCCGCGTCGCCGCCGACACGCGCGACTCCAGACGAATCTGATAGCCGACCACTTCGCCCAATGCGGTGCCAAGCTCCTCCGCCACGCGCTTCGCGAGCATGCGCGTCGCCAGCCGGCGGGGTTGCAAAACGACCACTTGGCCGGCGTCGGCCAGCCCGTGCTTGAGCAGCATCTTGGGCAACTGGGTCGATTTGCCCGAGCCCGTCGGCGCCTGCACCACGACCCGCCCCTCGTCACGCAGGGCCGCGACGAGGTCGGACTCGAGTTCATAGATGGGCAGGCTCAGCGGATCCATGGGTGCCGATGACCGTGCCGTCCGCCCGCCGCCACGCAATCCCGCACTTGGGCTCTGTCCGGCGAAAATGTGAACAACCGGTGAATGACTTTGCGCACAAGATATTCACCGATCCGGCCGGTGCAGAAGTTGTGCAGAACAATCCCTTTCCAAACGCCGGGACGCGTCCCACCATCGTCCCGTTCCTTGATAGCACAGTCGCAGTGCGACCGCCTGAAACGGCCGGTCGAGGGCGCGACTGGGATAATCCCGGGTGACCGGGGAAAGGCCGTCGGCAACTGGTGCCGGCTACCCCTCTGCGCGTGGTTCGCCGTGCGCGGCAGGCATATGTCACCAGTTCCGCCGCCGGTGTCGTGACCGGCGGTTCTCACGAACTCAGGAACTGAGCGGCGAGGCGCGATGAGAAACCGCGTGCGAGCCGAGTCAGGTTCACGGGACGTTTCGACCCGTGCGCCGACGCAGTTACCCAGAGGGTTACGGTTGCTACTGCGCAGACCAGGACGCGCCAACGGATCCCGGTGGGACCACCCCGCCAAAAGGCCCGGCTTCAGCCGAAGCGGGGCGCGCAAGGGAGCCGGGGTCGCGGGGAGTGAGCGGGCCGGGCAAAGCCCGTCAACCTCCTCCGAGGGCGGTGTGAAAAGCACATCACCCCACTGCAAGACGAACGCAACCTGAGAGGTAAGAGGTCAGACCCGTAACGCAGGGCCAACGGCCGGTAACCATCCGGCGCCGTCCCCGCGGTCACGGTGCCGACGCGAATAGATCGACGGATTGCAGGCGTGTCTGCACCCCGTCCGGCGTGCCGCCCCCGGCAGGGGGTGTCCGAACCGGGCGAAGAGGCCTCACTCAAAAAATCCCAGCCGGCAACGGAAGGGACGGTCCCGCCATGAGACCGAAATCAGCGCATGCCGCGTTGAGTGGCGTCGGGGAGCACCCAGCCCGCGAAAGCGAGAGCGCCAAATGGTGTGCCACAGGGAAAGAGCGCGTGGCGAACGCCC
>JBMSWZ010000229.1:0-3712 GCA_049425105.1 Cephaloticoccus sp. | reverse complement strand
GGCGGCGAGGGCGTGTTCCTTGATCGCCTCGTGCGCGGTCTCGCGGCCGGCGCCGGCCTTCACGGCCTCCATCAGGATCGTGGTGGTGGCGAGGAAGGGGAGGTTGCGCTCGTTCTCGGCGGCGATGACGGCGGAGAACACGTTCATCTGCTGCAGCACGTTGAGCCAGGTCTCCAACAGGCCGTCGATGGCGTAGAACGCGTCGGGCAAGGCGACGCGGCGCACGACGGAGCAGGAGACGTCGCCCTCGTTCCACTGGTGGCCGGCGAGGCCGGCGGTCATGGTGACGTAGCCGCTGAGAATGGTGGTGAAGCCGCAGATGCGCTCGCAGTTGCGCGCGTTCATCTTGTGCGGCATGGCGGAGGAGCCGACTTGGCCCTTTTGGAAACCCTCGGTGAGCAGGCCCTGGCCGGCCATGAGGCGCAGCGTGGTGGCGAAGCTCGCGGCGGCGGCGGCGACCTTGTGCAGCGCGGTCACGACCTCGAAGTCGAGGCTGCGCGGGTAAACCTGGCCGACGGCGTTGAGCGAGCCGCGGAAGCCGAGGTGCTTGAGCACGCGGCGCTCCAGCTGGTCGACCTTGGAAATGTCACTGCCGAGCAGCGTGAGCTGGTCAAGCTGCGTGCCGACGGCGCCCTTGAGGCCGCGCACGGGGTAGCGGTCGACGAGCTCCGTGAGCCGCGTGTAGGCGCCCAGCAATTCCTCGCCAAACATCGCGAGGCGCTTGCCCAGGGTGGTGGGTTGGGCCGGGACGTTGTGCGTGCGGCCGGTGAGCATGAGGTCGCGATGCGCCTCGGCCTGCGCGGCGAGGCCGTGGAGCGCGGCGGCAGCCTTGAGCTGCACGACCTTCAGCGACCGCAGGATCTGCAGCTGCTCGACGTTTTCCGTGAGGTCGCGGCTGGTGAGGCCGAGGTGGATGAACTGGCGGTTGGCCAGCCCGGAGAATTCCTCGATGCGCGCCTTCACGTCGTGCAGCGTCACGCGCTCGCGGGCGTCGATCGCCGCGAGGTCGACCTGGTCCTTCACCTTCTCGTAGTCCTTGATCGCCTCGGCCGGGATCGGCACGCCGAGGTCGCGCTGCGCCTTCATCACCGCGATCCAAAAATCGCGCTCCAGCAGCACGCGCCCGGTGGGCGACCAAATGGCCTTGATGGCGGGCGAGGCGTAGCGCTCGGCGAGGACGTTGGTGATGGGAGTGGTTTCGTTCACGGACGGGCAACCCAAGCAACCGCGCGGGCGGTTGCCAATGGCAAAGGCTCAGAGGAAGGAGCAGATGTATTCGCAGATGCCTGCGTCGACCTCGATGGTGAAGCCGGACTGGCCGGGCACGTCGAAGGCGGTGCCAGCAGGGTAGGCCGTGGTCTCCGTGGCGCCATCAAGGGTCACGCGGCAGGTGCCGGCGACGATCTCCATGCGCTCCGGCGCGCCCGTGCCAAAATGGTAGCTGCCGGGATGGATGAGCCCGAGGGTCTTCTTCGCGCCGTCGGCCAGGATGACCGTGTGGCTGAGGACCCGGCCGCCAAAGTAGACGTTGGCCTTGGTGTGAACGGTGACGCCGCTGAATTCGCTGGGGAAGGAGGACATGGGAGGCGCACTCCAGCCAAAGGCCCCGGGCGGCGCAAGCATGCCGATTGTCATCCGCCTTCGCCGAGCCTACGGCGGACCGGTCCCCCGGTGGCCGCGGCGCGGCCCGCTCCCGCAGCCCCTCCGCCCATCCTAACCCGGCCACGGCCGACTCCGGTTTGTAACGTAATACGTTACAAACGAACAGAAGCGGGGGTATCGCCTGGTCGTGAGGTCGTGAGGCCGTGGGGTCGTGGAGGGCCGTGGAGGGCCGCGGAGGCCGTGGAGGCCGCGGGAGGGCCGGGGAACAAGGGCTGGGGAAGGAGGGACGAAGGTGGCGCAAAGCCGGCCCGCCCGGTTTGTAACGTATTACGTTACAACTTGCCGGGGTCGGTTCGCCTGATCGGGCCAGGGGAGAATACCAACGGCGGGCCACAGTTTGTAACGTAATACGTTACTAACGGACAGGGGCGGTGGGTGTTATTGTCTGGCCGCGGAGGTGCTGGTGCGAGGTGGCGACGGTCGGGAGAACGGGGCGCCGGGGTGGCCTCAGGCGGCGAGGCAGCGAGTGGCCATTTCGCGGAGGACTTCCTCTTGCTCGCGGGGGCGGGCGACGATGCCTTCGAAAGCGGCGATGAATTCCTGCTGGCGGTCGATCAGCTGTTTGAGCGAGGGCAGACGGCCGGAGCCAGCGAGTTTGCCGACATACCATGCGTTCTGGGTAAAGAGGTTGAACGAGCTCTTCTCGGTGGCGCCGGTGAACCGCGCGGCGTAGGGGGAGGAGTTGCTCAGGCCCTCAAGGCCGCGGCGCCCGAGGCTGACCTCGCCGGCGTCGAGTAGCGCGCGCACCTGGATGAGGATGCGGTTGCGGTTCTGCAGCGCGGACAACACCGGGCGCGCATCGCCACCGGTAAAGAAATGCCGCTGCAGCGCGGCGAGCGTCCATTTGAGATCGCCGCTGAAAAAGGCCTCGGCCGTCTCGAAAAAATCGCCCTCGGCGACATTGGGCGTGAGCTCGGCCACGTGGCTTTCCTCGATCGGCGCGCCGTCATCGACGTAGGTGGCGAGCTTGCGCACCTCCTCGACGACAAGCCGGGTGTTGGCGCCGACCTTGGCGAGCAACAGCCGGGCGGCGTCGGGGGTGAGCGTGACGCCGAGGGCCTTCGCCTCGGCCAAGGCCACGCCCGCGAGCGCCTCGCCGTCGTCGCTGCCGCCCATGAGGGTGAAGTCGGCGGTCTTCTCGCACCATTTTGGGAAGGACCGGCGGCGGTCCACCGGCGCGGCGGTGATGAGGACGGCGGTCTCGGCCGGATTGATGCCGGCGAGCAGGGATTGGAGGTCCTCGACGAGCTTTAGGGTGCTCTCGGCGCGGCCGGTCACGGTGTCGGCGAGAAAGTTCACGTCCTTCAGCCACACCACGCGCTTGCCGCCAAACATCGACACGGTCTGCACGCTCTCGCGGAACCGGTTGATGGCCGCCTCGACCTCGCCAACGTTGTTGGCGAAGCCGCTCAGGACCTCGCGGGAAAACTCGTCCTCCACGTCCCGGGCCAGCGTCGCAAACTTCTCCTTGCCGAGGCGGTCGACGAGGAAGTCGTCGGCGCCGCAGATGAAGATAAAGGGCTGGTTGGACATCGCGTCCACTCCGGCACGAAGGGCCGTCCGGCGCACGCAAAAAACTCCGTGGGACTGTCCCGCGATGAACGAAAATTCATGTTTCGTTCATCGTCAGTTCATGCACACCCGCTAAGGTGGGACCATGAAACGCCTGCTCTGCGTGCTCCTCCTTCTGCTCCCCGCCGCCGCGTGGGCGGCCGAACGTCCGCTCGTCGTGGACAAGGCCCGCTCCCGGATCGACGTCGTAGTCAAGGCCACGGTCGATTCCTTCACCGGCAGCCTGGAGGACTACGACGCGAAGCTGGTCATCGATGACGCCACCGGCCGCATCATGGCGACGGAGGTGCGCTTCAACTTCCTCGACGTGAAGACCGGCAAGGACAAGCGCGACGCCAAGATGCACGACTGGCAGGACACGCCGAACCATCCGACCGGCGCCTTTGTGCTGCGCGAGCTGGAGACAACTCCCGAGGGCGGGCGCATCGCGCGCGGTCACCTTGAATTTCACGGTGTGCGGCGCGAATTGGTTTTCCCG
>JBMSWZ010000228.1:0-3713 GCA_049425105.1 Cephaloticoccus sp. | reverse complement strand
GGTGGCGCCGCGCCCTCGGGTTGCGCGACCGCCTCGCGCAAGTCGCCTTCGGCCTCCTCGTCGGCGGGATTGTCGGCAACCTCGTCGACCGCATCCAGCACCAGCACGTGGTCGACTTTCTCGACTTTCACTTTGGCTCCTACGTCTACCCGACCTTCAACGTCGCCGACTCGGCGATCTGCGTCGGGGTCGTGCTCTACCTTTGGCATTCGATGCGCATGACACCGGCCGGCGCGGAATATTCCTGAAACGGCCTCGACGCGCCCGCGCCATCGCCTTTGCCTCGCCGGGTGAGCACCACCCCGCCCCAATCGCTCGGCGCGCCCGTCGTGGCCGCCGTCTCGGCCCCCAATGAAACCCGCTGGGGATTCACCCAGTTCCCGGCCTTCGCCGCGCTGCCCGACGGCCGCATCTTGCTGATGTATGCCGACGCCGAGGACGCCAGTGAGACCCACGGCGAACCGGCGCCCTGCTTGGTTTCATCGGACCACGGTCAATCCTGGCAACCCTTTGCCGGTGACCTCGTGCCCTCGCGCCCGCATTTTTCCATCACGCCGGCCTATGACGGCGAGTATCTCGTCGTCCCCGCGATCCGCTACCTCAACGTCCGCCAGTCCGGCATCGCTCTCCCCGCGCCGGTTTCGCAGGCGCACGTTTACGGCACCGTCTTCACCTATCGTGCCGCGGACTTCAGTCCGGAAGTCACCGCCTACCTCCAGCACCTCGACGCCCGCCGCTGGACCCCCGCCACGGGAAAATGGCAGGACGAGCAGGTCGCCTACGACCCGCAGGACCTATTGGCGTGGCGGCGCGACAACAGCGACCTGATCCCGCGCACGTTTTTCGAGCGCCCGGCCATCAAGCACCAGGGCGAGCTGCTCTATGCCGACTACCGCGTCCGCTACGCCACTTATGAAGGCACTTACCCCACCAAAGGCGGCACCACGCTGATGGCGTCGGCCGACAACGGCCGGAGTTTCCAGCGCCGCGCGATCGTCGCCCTCGATCCCACCGGCCGCGACCTTTACGGCGAGCCCGCGCTGGAGCAAACCACGGACGGCGGCCTCGTGGCCGTGATTCGCAAGTCCGACCAGGACCAGAAGCCGATGGCCATCACCTATTCGCAGGATGCCGGCCGCACCTGGACACCCCCTGCGGCCTTCGGCACTTTTGGCGTGTTCCCTTACCTGCTGCGCCTCGACTCCGGCATCATCGCGTTGAGCTACGGTCGTCCGGGCGTCTGGTTGCAGCTCAACCTTGACGGCAACGGCCGCAATTGGTCCGACCCCATTGCCATCATTCCCGGCGACCACGCCGCGGTGCAGCGGCACAGCTGCGGTTACACGAGCCTGCATGCGATTGGCCCCCGCAGCTTCCTGCTCGCCTACTCGGATTTCGAGCACCGGCACACCGACGGCACGCGGCGCAAGGCGATCCTCACCCGGCGCATCGACGTCACCGGCTGAGCCTACTCGACGTTCGCGATCTGTTCGCGCACCCGGTCGAGCTCGTTCTTCATTTCGATCACATGGCGGGCGATGGCAAGATCGTTGGCCTTGCTGCCGATCGTGTTCACCTCACGGCCGATCTCCTGCAGAATGAACTCGGCCTTGCGGCCAATCTCGCCATCGGCGCGCAGCAGCGCGGAAAACTGTTCCAAGTGGCTGCGCAGGCGCGTGAGTTCCTCGGTCACGTCGACCCGCTCCCCAAAAAAAGCGATTTCCTTGAGGACGCGTTCGTCGCCGAGTTCCAATTCGAGGCCGGCTTCCGCGAGGCGCTTGAGCAGCTGATCGCGGTAAGCCGGAGCCACCGCCGGGGCCTGCGCCGCAACCGCATCGACCAAGCGCTGCAGGGTTTCAAGCCGGCCGAGAAAATCCACCAGCAGGGCCTCTCCTTCCTTCGCCCGCATCGCCGCAAAGGCGCGCAGCGCCTCGTCCAGCGCATGCAACGCGGCATCCCGGACCGTCTCGTCGGCGGCGGAGACCGCGAGCGGTCGCTGGGCATTGGCCACCTGCCAGAGCAATTCCGGGGTCGGCGCAAACGCCACGCCCTGCTTGTCCGCGAGCGCGCGCAGCCGCTCCAGCGCCGCCGTGACCGCAACTTCATCCCAATCGGCCTTGGCCCCGGCGTCGCCGGCCAACTCCAAGCGCACATGCACCTTGCCTCGGGCCGCCACCGCCCGCACGGCGTCCCGCACCTCGGACTCCAATTCGTCCCAGCCGGCGGGCAACGACAAGGTCAGGTCGAGCACTTTCCGGTTCACCGAATTCACCTGCACCGTCAGGGAATACCTGCCGAGCGCCGCGGTGGCGCGGCCGTAGCCGGTCATGCTTTTCATGAAGAAGTATCAAGTAGCATTTTCACAAGTAACCAAGCACTCAGTTTGGACGTTCCTTCGCCACGTTGGCGGAGAATATCCGCGTGAGTTGCAGCGCCTCGTCTTGCAACCGAACCAATTCCCCGTCGGCGGCACCGCACTCACTGTCGCCAAGGAGCCGCAGCCACAAAGCTGACTCCCGCGCTTCCTTGCGGCAGATCTTAATGCGGAAGAAGAAATCCCGGCGGCTGAGTCCTTCCTGCGCCTCAAGGTAGTTGGCCGCCACCGAGCCGGAGGACCGAATCAACTGTTTGCCATCCTCGATGGCCGCCAAAGTTCTGGGTAGCTGATTAACCAATTTGCGGACGTCTGCGGCAGAACGATGGGTGCGGGTGATCAAGTCGTCGGCTTTGGCACGCATGCATAGCCCACCCCTCTACCCCCTGCTCCTTGTTCCTTGCTACCTCAAATTTTCCTTCGTCAACAGGCGCTCGACCTGCTGGACATCCTTGTCGCCCCGACCGGAGAGGTTCACGAGGACAATCTGATCCGGGCGCAGGGCCTTGGCGCGCTTGATGCCGTGCACGAGCGCATGGGTGCTCTCCAATGCGGGGATGATGCCCTCGAGGCGCGAGCACAGTTGAAACGTCTCGAGCACCTCCTCGTCGGTGGCATAGGCAAAGTCGATGCGACCGCGGTCGCGATAGAACGCATGCTCCGGGCCCACGGCGGCGTAATCCAAGCCGGCGGACACGGAGTGCGTCAGCTCAATCTGCCCGTCGGGATCCTGAAGGATAAAGGTCTTGCACCCCTGCAGCACGCCGAGGCGTCCGCCGGCGAAGCGCGCAGCGTGCTCGCCGCGCTTGATGCCCAGGCCGCCGGCCTCCACGCCGGTCATCTTCACGCCGGCTTCCTCGAGGAAGTCGAAGAAGAGGCCGATCGCGTTGCTGCCGCCGCCAACGCAGGCGACGAGTTCGTCCGGCAAGCGGCCCTCGCGGGCCAGGATTTGCGCGCGGGCCTCGCGGCCGATCACGCGGTGAAAATCGCGGACCATCATCGGATACGGGTGCGAGCCGTAGGCGGTGCCGAGGACATAGTGGGTGGTGCGCACGTTGGTGACCCAATCGCGCATCGCCTCGTTGATGGCTTCTTTCAGCGTCTGCTGGCCGGCCTCGACGCCGCGCACTTCCGCGCCCATAAGCCGCATGCGGAAGACGTTAAGGGCCTGGCGCTCCATGTCGTGCGCGCCCATGTAAACGACGCACTCGAGGCCGAATTTCGCGCAGACCGCCGCGGTCGCCACGCCGTGCTGGCCCGCCCCGGTCTCGGCGATGACGCGCTTCTTGCCCATGCGTTTCGCGAGGATGGCCTGGCCGATGGCGTTGTTGATCTTGTG
>JBMSWZ010000227.1:0-3742 GCA_049425105.1 Cephaloticoccus sp. | reverse complement strand
CGCATACTCGCGAATCAGGTAGGACCCCGGCGTCCAGACCGGCATGAACACCTCAAGCTGCGCGGCGCCGGCGGCGGGCAGGTCGGCCTCGACTTCCACGTAATGGTGCAGCGCTTCCGGAAAACGCAGCGTGTAGTTGACCGGCGGCGGCAGCGGGGCGCGCAGGCTCGCCAGGGCGGTCAGGGAAACGAGCAGGAGGCTGGACAGGTGACGCAAACGCATGAATCGCGATGAAAAACGGGTTGGCCCGTCCACGGCGAGCCTCATCGGCGGGTCGGCTTCAGTCGTCATGACCAACGGCCTCGCCGGCAGTGACCTGATCCCCGTCACGGCGCCACCGGTAAAGCAGCGGGCGCTTGGTGCGATCGAGCTCCTTGAAGAGCGCCGGCTGGGCCCGCTTGGACAGCGTCAGTTCGGCCAAACCCGCGGCATCACAGTTCAGAAAGCGGGCGTAGGGCTTGAAGTGCTCCGGCCGGCCGATGACGCGCGACCAGTCGGCCGGCGGCGCGACCGGGCGACGATCCAACGCGAGAAACGCATAGGGCAGGCTGCGCAGGTCGATGCCGGCGCGCTGGCCGAACTTCACCCAGTTGGAGTCGGAAAAAATCTCCGAGGGTGGCGGCGCGAAAAAGTGGCACCAATGGCGCTCGTTGCCGGTGACGAACACCGGGCAGGCACCGGCATCGGTGCAGGGGGCGACCACCTGGAAGTCCGCGCGCACGGCCTCGCGGATCATGCCCAAGCCGCGGCTGACTTCGCTTGTGCCGGGCTCGACCCAGATCACAGCGTCCGCGCGCAACAACAACGCGCGCAGTCCGGCCAGGGCCGCGGTGGAGAGTTCGTTCAGCACGTGGCTGATGAGCAGCAGGCCGATGGATTCGTCGCCCTGCAGAAATCCGGGCGTCACGGCGGTGACGTTGAGGCCGGGAAAGGCGGCGCGCGCCCGGCGCTCGGCGTAGTCCGCCGCCAGCGGTTCATGATCCCATACCTGCAGGGCGGAGAACGTTTCGGCGCTGAAATGTGCAATCACGCGCCGGGCCGCGACGCCGCTGCCACAGCCCCAGTCGAGCACGGTGGTCCCCGGTGCGGGTGCCCAACCGCGCAACCTAAGCTCGCGCAGCACCTGGTCCCATTTCCAGCCGATGCGCTCGCCGTAGGTCAGGTCGTAACTCGCGAGTGCCGACTCCGACCGCCAGTAAGGGCCGGCGGCCGCCCCGCCGTGCAAAAACCCATCCCGTAGGCGGTCCAAGGCGGCCCAGTCCAGCTCGGTCCAGTTCATCCCGAGTCCCCCCGCATACTCCGACGCCCCAAGCCTCCTGGATTCTCAAGCCTCTCCAAGTTTCTCCCGCGCGCCAACCGCGCCAAACCACTCCACCACGTCAACGTCCTCCACCGCGCGAACCACTCAAGGCCTCCCAGCGTCGCCCGCTTCAGCCGCCCATCCTCCACCCGTCGGGTCGCGGCCAAGTTGTAACATATTACGTTACTAACGGGCGGGGGCATCGGGGGAGGTGGGCAGAAGGTTGAAGCCGAGGTGGCGGGCCAGGGCCTGGGTGCGGATCCCGTAGAACTGCGCGAAGGCGCGGATGCGGCCGGCGAGGGCCTCGTCGTGACGGGGACCGCCGCGGACGGCGGTGATCATGAGGTTCTTGGCGGTGTGCTCGGTGGAAATGAATTCGAAGACTTTCGTGCGGTAGCCGGCCCATCCGAGGAGGAGGGCGCGCAGGGCGTCGGTCACAAACTCCGCCTGGCGTTCCTGAAAGATGCCCGGACGCAGGGCATCGGCGAGGACGGCGGGGGCGGTGAGTTGCGCCCGCAATTCCTTTTGGCAGCAGGGCGAGACGACCAAGGCGCGGGCGGCGGCGGCGAGGCCTTGGGCGAGGGCATCGTCGGTGGCAGTGTCGCACGCGTGCAAGGCCACCAGCAAGTCGGGCGGCTCGACCGTGGTGGAGCCGATGTCGCCGACGGCGAAGTTCAAATGAGTAAAACCGCACTCGCGCGCCGTGCGATTGCAGAGGTCGACCAAATCGGCGCGGCGCTCGATGCCGGTCACTTCGGCGGCGGCGCCGAACTGATCGGCGAGCGCGAAAGTCAGGTAACCCTTGCCGCAGCCCATGTCGGCGATCCGCCACGGCCGACCGGCCGGGGCCTCGGCTTCGGCGACGACCTGGGTGATGAGTTCGGCAAACTTTTGAATCTGGCGAAACTTGCCCGCCATGCCTTCGCGAGGGCGGCCGCGCTCGTTAGTGACCCCGAGGGCGCGAAGCCACGGGGCGTCGGCGGCGATGAGGTGGTGCTTGGATTGGTCGTGGGTCGCAACCGGGGCCGCTGTGGCGAGGGCTTTCGTGCGCAAGCGCGCGGCGCCATCCGCCTGCGTCTCCAACTGCACTTGCTGCGTGGTGGTGAAGAGATGCGCGTCGAGGAAGCTCTCCGCGAGCAGGCGGGTGACTGCGGCGACCACGGCGTCGGCAGAATGGTTCTTCGTCACGTCGCGCGTGGCATGACGGAAGACGAAGCTGAACTCCGGTCCGCGTTTTAGCGTGACCGGCTTCACATACACGTTGCGCAAGTCACCCGCGTCCGGACGCGGCTTGCCGAGGGTGAGTTTGACCAGCGAGCCGTCTCCGCAGGCCGCCTGAAGAAGGCCGAGAAACGTGGCGCGGTGGTCCGGCGGCATGGCTTACTCGGGCAGGAAGGCGGTGGTGATCGCGGTGTCGGCGGTGACCTTGCCGCGCTTGAGGATGCCGAGTTCCTCCAGTTGCTCGATTTGCTTGGTGTAGCGCGCGGGATCGAGCCGGCCGATGTTGTCGGCGCCTTGGCCGCGGCCGGCGACGAGCTCGCCATCGAGGATGAGCTGGCGCGAGGCCATCATGAATTCGTCGGTGTTGGTCGGATGGGCCTCTTTCATCAACGCATGCGCGGGCGCGGGGTCACCCTCGAGGTAGTCCTGCCAGCCGCGCAGGTAGGCGCGGACGAAGGCCTTGAGTTTTTCCGGGTGCTCGCGCGCAAAACGGCGGTTGGTGATGAGGACGGCGTAGGCGCGGAAGTCGGCTTCCCATGTCGACAGAAAGCGCGGGGCGGGTCCGCCGGCCTTGGTGATGTGGTAGGGCTCGGCAATGTAGTAACCCTGCTGGATGTGCTCCTGGCCGGTGAGGAAACCGGCGATCGAGAAATTGGTCGGCACGAGGTTGAAGTTCACGTCGAGCTTCTCGCGCAGGTAGGTGAGAAACGCCCACTCGGGCCGGGCGACGACCGTCTTGCCCTTGAGGTCGGCAAAGGTGCGCACGTCGCTCTCGGCGCTGACGAGCAGGCCGGAGGGATCGTCTTGGAACACCGCGGCAAATTGCACGACGGGCAAACCCTCGGCCTGTTGCAGGAGGGTGTTGGTGCTGTCGGCCTGGCCGATCTGCGCTTGGTTGGTGGCGACCTTCGGCATGACGAAGGCGTTGGGTCCGCCGGGGATCAGGGTGACCTCGAGGCCTTCCTCGGCGAAGAAGCCCTTGGCCTGGGCTTGGTAGAAGCCGCCGTGCTCGGGCTCCGCAACCCAGTCAAGCTGGACGGTGATCGGAAACGGTTTGGCGCCGAGCAGGGGCGCGAGGCAGAGGAACAGGAGGAGACGTTTCATGGGACGGTCAGCGGTCGGAACGTTGGTAGGAGTCGTGCCACTTGTGCAGGAAAAGCCAGCTCAGGGCCAGCACTCCGGCCACAAAGATGAAACCGAGCACGCAGGTCACCGCGGCGG
>JBMSWZ010000226.1:0-3697 GCA_049425105.1 Cephaloticoccus sp. | reverse complement strand
CCCGGCCGGCCGCTCCTACGATAATGCATTGATGCTCAGCGCGCGCAAGGGACTGCGCCTGTGTCGTGCAACGTGATTCCGCACGGTAGGCCCTCGCTCCATCACCTGAGAGCACGAGCCCCCTACCGCTGTCGGAACCTCATATATGTCCCAAGCGACCGCTCTCAGGCCGGACTGGCATCGGGATTATCAACCGGAATCTCAATTGTTTCTTGGAACGTAACCACTTCGGTTGTGTTCACTACAGCTACCACCGCATTTATGGCAGAGGCAACCGCGGCCACCCGACTTGCATCGGCAGTCGCGCGATTAATAACTACAATACCGACCCCCGAGCCATCCGAAGCGCCCATTCTTATGGCCGACACCGGCGCTCCGGAAGCGTTGCTCACACTAGTCACAAACGTCTTCAGTTCAGAGGGCGTTCTCAACGCGGGGGGAAGGGCTGCAATCGCGGCCCCACTGACCGCTCTTGCAATAGCCAAATCTGAAAATCCCGTGCCGCCAGTTGCCACGAGAACTGAGGCTACAATACTGGCTGCGGCATCAGTCGTAGGAACCTCTTTCACCACGGCAGTAACCACGGCTTGGATAGTAGCGTAAAGCGCGCTTCTATCTGCGGCGGCATTAAGAGGTCCAAGCGCCTTAACAATCGTAGCCGCGCCTTCAGCGGCCTTGGTGGGATTCGCCCGCGCATACCGCTGTGCGATGGCGGCCGCATTCGCTGGGAACGCTGCAGCAATCCCAGCAATCACTCCTAAGTCGCCGTTGGCAGCGTCATACGCCGCTTGCACATTAGCTGGGAGTTCGGGCAAGGACTCCTGCGCCTTTCCCTGCGACATGAACAAAGCAAAGATCACTGAAAAAACTAGAATGCGAAGTTTGGAGTAGTGCATAGATCGAGATTTTTAATGGGTCAGTTTTCGACGCTGCACTAAGAGGAAATACTTTTGAAGTATTGCTACTAATTAAGAAGAAAACGTAAGAGCCCCAGACTTGGTGTGTGCCTAGGAGGCGCCGCGGCAAATTCGAAGGAACCCAGCCGCGGCGGGCACAATGCTTTGCATTGCACGCCTTCAAAGCAAAAGCCCCGGCTTGCGACCGGGGCTTGAAAGGTAATTGGCTCTCGCGGACGATCAGGCCACGCGCTCGACCACGAGCGGCGGCGGGGTCGGGCGCTTCGGCGCGAGCCGGTAGGCCGACTTGAAGCACTCGAGCGCCTGCTCGAGTTTCGCCTCGTCGTTGTAGTGGATCATCATGAGCGGCTCGCCCTGCTTCACCTGCGTGCCGACCTTCTTGATCTCGGAGACACCGGCGGCGTGGTCGATCTTGCCCTTCTTGTCGCCGCTGCCGTTGAGGATCGAGACGCCCTGCGCGATGTAGGCGGCGTTGATCGTGTGCACATAGCCTCGCTTAGGGGCGGGCAGCTTGCGCACGTGCTTCGCGGCGGGGAACTTGTCCGGGTGATCCACGAAGGTCGTGTCACCGCCCTGCGCCTTGACGAGGTCCTTGAACTTCTGGAGCGCGGAACCGTCGGTGAGATGACGCTGCACGGTCTGCTTGGCCGATAGCGTGGAGCCCGCGACGCCGGCGAGGCGCACGATTTCCATGCCGAGTTTGAGCACGAGTTCCTGCAGGTCTTCCGGGCCTTCGCCCTTGAGGAGTTGAATGGCTTCCTTCACTTCCAGCGCGGTGCCGACGGTGTCACCGAGCGGCTGGTTCATGTCGGTCACGAGCGCGACGCAACGGCGCTTCATCGAGCGGCCGACGCGGGTCATGGAGCGGGCGAGCTGCTTGGCCTGCTCGAGATCCTTGATGAAGGAGCCGTTGCCCCACTTCACGTCAATGACGAGACCCTCCGCCCCCTCGGCCAGCTTCTTCGAGAGCACGCTGCCCGTGATGAGCGGGAGGCTCGGGATCGTGCCGGTCTCCTTGCGGAGCGAGTGGAAATGGGCGTCGGCCGGCGCCAGCTTGTCGTCCTGGCGCACGATTGCGCCGCCGATGCGGCCCAGCTGCTTGGTGAACGCGTCGATGGAGAGGTTGCCGTCAAAGCCCGGAAACGCGCCGAGCTTGTCGAGCGGGCTGATGATGTAGTCGTGTTCCACGCCGCACATCATCGGCACCACCACGCCGGCCGCCATCGCGAGCGGCACGAGCACGAGCGAGGTCTTGTCGCCCACGCCACCGGTCGAATACTTGTCGATCTTCGGCTTCGCGATGCCCGAAAGGTCGATCACCTCGCCGGATAGCATCATCTCCTCGGTCAAAATCGCAGTCTCCTGCGCAGACATGTTGGCAAAGTATATCGCCATCAGCAGCGCCGCCAGCTGGTGCTGGGGCATCTCGCCATCCAGCGTGCTGTCAACGATATACCGGATTTCCTCCTGCGTGAACTCCTGGCCGTCGCGCTTTTTCTCGATCAAGTAATTGAAGGACGGCTTAATGAAGCGCCGGGCCGGAATGGTGCGTTTGCTAGTCATGTGGTTTTAGTATGGAACTGCAGGGCTGGCTCCCCGCTGAGCGGAAAAGTTTTCCAGCGAACGGGATTGTTACAAAATGTCGAGTCAAAACTGCTCACTTCCACGGTCGCCGGCGAATCTAGTGTTTTCACATCCCGCTAAAGCCAAGCTGGTTGCGCAGCCAGCGGGGCACTTGGTGATTCCCCCGCCAAATCCGCGCTTGCGCGGGGCCAGCGCCCTTCCGTTGATTCACGGGATGGACGTGACGTTTAACCTTGCCGCAGCATTGGATGCGGCGCTGCAGACCGCCGCCGGAGCCGCTGGCCTCGAGGCTTCGGCCTTTGCGCCCGAGGTGGGACCGGCTGATCCACGTCACGGCGACTTTCAGGCCAACGGGGTCCTCGGTTACGCCAAGGCGCGCAAGCTGAACCCGCGCGCCACCGCCGAGCAATTGGTTGCCGCCCTGCCCGCCGACCTGCGCGCAGGCTTTGACGTCACCATCGCCGGCCCGGGTTTCATCAACTTTACGATGAAACCCGCCACCCTGCTGGCGTGGCTGGCCCAGCACGACAACGCCGAGCATCTCAAGGCCGGTGCCGCGGCCCTTTACCAAGGGCGCCGCTATGTGGTGGACTACGGATCGCCGAACAGCTCGAAGCAAATGCACGTCCGGCACGTCCGCTCGATTGTCATCGGTGAGGCGATCTGCCGCCTGCTGGAATTCTGCGGCGCCGAAGTGACGCGCGACAATCACCTCGGCGACTGGGGCACGCAGTTCGGCATGATTCTCTACGGCTACCGGCACTTTCTCGACGCAGCGGCCCTGGCCAAGGATCCGCTGGAGGAGTTCGAGCGCCTCTACAAAGTCGCGAATGCTGCGTGCAAGGCCGACCCCGCGAAACTGGAACAGGCCCGCCTCGAACTGGTGCGTCTGCAACAGGGCGACCCCGACGCCGTCGCGCTGTGGCAGCAGGTGAACCAAGTGAGCGTCGATTCACTCAAGGCCATCTATGGCCGGCTCGGCGTGACCTACGATTTCTTCCTGGGTGAAAGCTTCTACCGTGACCGCGTGGCGGCCATTTACGACGAACTCACCGCGGCCAGCCTGGCGGTCGAAAGCCAAGGCGCCCTCGTCGTATTTCATCCCGAGCACCCGCGCTTCAAGTCCCAGCCTTTCATCGTCCGCAAGAGCGACGGCGCGAGCAACTATGCCTCCACCGATCTCGCCACCATGGCTT
>JBMSWZ010000225.1:0-3756 GCA_049425105.1 Cephaloticoccus sp. | reverse complement strand
GATTCAGCACCAGGTAGAGCAGGCCCTCGACCTTCTGGGTGTCGAACGCGTCTTTGGAGAGCAGGCGTCCGCTCTTTTGACCGTCGAGATAGCTGAAGGTGAGGAACTGCAGGCGGTAGAAGATGCGGCTGCGCATCTCGACCATGAGCTGCGCCATGCTCTTGGCGATGGAACGGGCGCCCCAGACGGAAAAGACGTAGTGAAAAACGAGGCAGAGGATAAACCAGCCGCTCAGCTGCAGGATGGCGGGGATGCTGGCCGGCTCCATGGGCCGGTCGATGATCCGCTGGATGATCAGCGTGCAGGGGGCGATGGCGACGCTGCGCAGCATGGCCAGACCGACGCCGCCCCAAAAGCGGCGGCGCGCGGCCCACAGATAACGCATGAGATCCCGCTGCTCGAGCGGATTGGCTACAGTTTGCATGGTGGTCCTCCCGACCGGTGCAGCATGTGCTGCACCACCAATCGTAAAGGTTTTATTTCTTTTCGCGGCGCGGCGACTGGTGGCCGTGCATGACCTCGTAGAACGGGTCGCCGGGCTGGATGCTGCCGCGCGTCACCGTGGTGTTGGTAAAGGCGGACTTGTAGAGCGCGGCGAGGAACTCGAGCGTGCGGCGGGCCTCGGCGCCGCTGGTGAGCGGCGTGCGGCCGTGGTCCATGTCGTCGGCCATCGCGGCCAGTTGCGCGCCATGGATCGAGCCGACGTCCTCCGGAAAAGCGTCCCAGGCGGGCTGCAGGGTGGCGCCGACCTCCGGGGTCGCCGGGGTCATCTTCCAATTCTCGCGCTTGTAGGCGTAGAGGTGGGTGAGCTCGACGGTGGCGTGCTCGCAGTCGAGGCGCAGGTAGGTTTCCTGGCGCGGGCAGAGGGTGCTGTTGATGATGGAGGCGCGGGCGCCGTTGGCGAACTTTACCAGGGCCATCGACACGTCCTCGACTTCGATCTGGTGGTAGAGGGTCTCGGCCACGGCCTTGACCTCGGTCCAGTCGCCGAGGAGGTGAAGCAGGTGGTCCATGGTGTGGATGCCCTGGCTCATGGTTGGGCCGCCGAGCTCGGTCTTCCACTTGCCGCGCCACGGCACGGAGTAATACGGCACGTCGCGATACCAAAGGGTGTTGCACACGGCGACGAGCGGGCGGCCGAACTTGCCGGCTTGGAGCAGGCTGCGCACGTGGGTGTTGGAGGACGCGAAACGCATCTGGAACACACTGGAGGTGTGGCAGCCGGTGCGCTTTCCCGCGGCCTCGATCTGGTCGAATTCGGCCAGCGACGCGCAGAGCGGCTTCTCGCACAGCACCCAGGCGCCGGCCTCCATGGCGGCGATGCTCATCGACGCGTGCAGACCCGGGGGCGCGGCCACGAGCACGATGTCGGGCTGCTCCTCGCGGAGCATGGTGGCATAGTCGGTGTGGGCGCGGGCCAGGTTGAACTTCGCGCGGAAGTCATTGGCGCGCTTTTCGTCGATGTCGCACGCGGCGACGAGTTCGACACGGCCCTGCGTGTATTCAACGGCGCGGACGTGGGCCTCGGCGATGCCCCCGGTCCCCCCCAAGACGGCGCGGTAGGTTTTCTTCATGCGAAAAGACGAATCGCTTGCTCGCGATCACGACCGGCTGCTTGCGCTTGGTGAAGACCGTCAACCCGTGCAGGGATTGACCGGGCGCGGGGAAGAACAGGCTGGTGACGTAGCCGACGACGATGCACACGAGCACGGCGAGCGGCAGATAGAAGAACGAATGCACGAGGGAGTGTTTCCAGGCGATGAAGGTCAGCACAATGCTGCAGCCCACGCCGATGAACACGCCCTGCCAGTTGGTGCGCGTGGTGAACAGGCCGAGTGCATAGCAACCGGCGAAGCCGCCGCCCAGGAGCCCCATGAGCTCGAAGGAAGTGTCGAGCGCGGACTTGATGCCGGCGGTGGCGAGCAGCAGGGCCGTGGCCATGCCGATCAGGCCGGCGCCGATCGTGCTGAAATCGGCCAGGCGCCGGCTCTTGTCCGGCGTGGCGCGTTTCGAGAACCGCTCGTAGAAATCAACGGAAACCAGGGTGGCCACGCTGTTGATGCTGGAGGACAGCGTCGACATGGAGGCGGCGAAAATGCCCGCGATGATGAGGCCGGTGACGCCGACCGGCAGCTCGGCGGCAATGAACTGCGGGAAGGTGGAGTCGATGTTGAGCAGCGGATTCAGGTGCTCCGGGTGCTGCTTGTAGAACACATACAGGGCGGTGCCGATGCCGAAGAAGGTGAGGTTGCCCGGCACGACGATGGCGGCGAGCGTCCACACCGACCAGCCGGCCTCCTTGTCCGACTTGGTCGAGAGCACGCGCTGCATCATCACCTGGTCCTGCGGGATGGTGACGACGCCGAGCACGGCAAGGATGAGGAAACCCCAGACGGTGGCGCTGGTGAGGTTGAAGCTCCAGTCGAAGGTCTTGAATTTGTCATCGGCGATTGCGGTCTGGAAGAAACCGCCGACGCCGCCGTCCACGTGCATGACGATGTAGCCGATGGCGACAAACGCGCCGCCGAGCATCACGAAGACTTGGATGAAGTCGGTCCAGATCACGGCCTTCATGCCGCCCATCACGGTGTAGGCGATGGTGACGACGCCCATGATGAGGACGGCGAGGGTGACGTTGATGCCGGTGACGGCGGACATCGCGAGCGAGGGCAGGTAAAGCACGATGCTCATGCGGCCGCCCAATTGGAGGACGATGGTGATGGCGGACGCCAGCGAACGGATGTTCGGGTGAAACCGCATCTCCAGGTAGTGGTAAACCGACATCAGGTTGAGCCGGCGCAGCAGCGGCACGATGTAGACGGCCACGACGATGGTCGCCAGCATGCCGGTGACATTGGCGGCGAGGTAGGTCCAGTTCAGCGCAAAGGACTTGGCCGGCGTGCCGATGAAGCTGAGGGCGCTGGTGCCGGTGGCGTAAAGACTGACGCCGGCGGCCCACCAGGGAATGGAACGGCCCCCGACGAAGAAGTTCTCGTTGCTCTTGTCGCGCTTGTCCTTGCGGAAATAGTAATAGCCGATGCCGGCGGTGAAGCCGAGGTAGAGGATGATCAGCACCCAGTCGAGGGGCTTGAGCAGGCGCTGGCTCAAGGTGATCTTGAGATGGTTGATCGTCTCGCCGCCGTCGGCCTGGCGGCTGCTGAGCAGATACCCGTCTTTCGCGGGCTGGACGGTGATCGGGCCGGCGATCGGGCTGTCGCCCAGCTGCGCCCAGGCATCGGTGATGGTGTGATAGGACAGCAGCGTGATGGTGCCGTCGTGTGCGTGACTCAGCGCCAACACATGCGCTTGGCCGCTGGGCTTCAGCTCAGCGCGCACGGGGACGGGCGGCGCGCTTTTGCGTTCCCACCCGGTCTTGCCGTGCTTCAGCCACCCGGTCGATCCGTCGGCGGCGCGGGCGAGCAGCCAGATCGCGTCATTCTGTTCGACGTGGCTGACCGGCGTGAGACCGGCGGCGGGGCCGTCGAGTGCCGGCAGGGCCACGGCGGGAACCGGACTCACCAGGGCTTCAGCCGCGGCGGGTTGAACTTCCTCGGCCGTGAAGGTCACCAAGCCTTCGGCACGGGCGAGAAGAACGAGAGAGCAAAAAAGGAGCAACTGTGCGCCGAAGCGCCGGAGGGTTTGGGTCATGGAGCGAGAATTCAGGGTCGTTGGGGGGTGATTTTCAAGGACCCATTTCACGAATAATCACCCCCGGTGGGGCATGACACAAAAAACGCCGCCCCGGGGGGGCGGCGC
>JBMSWZ010000224.1:0-3757 GCA_049425105.1 Cephaloticoccus sp. | reverse complement strand
CCGGATCGCCGGCGTGTTGGCGCCGCGCGGCGCGCCCGTCGGCCAGGTCAACGGCGATGACGAATCCATCGGCTCCGCCGGTCAGCGCCACGGGCCGGCCGTCGACGTGACCGAGAGTGCAGGCGTTGAGGCTCATGCCCCCCTCGACCTTCCAGACCCAGGTCTTGGTTTGGGCGGACAAGACGCCGCAGCCCAGCTCGGTGGCGAAGAACAACGCCCCGTCGCGCTCGTCGGCCGGCGGAATCCACGCGGCGGCAAGCGAGCGGCCGTTCAGGAAAGGAATCACCCGCTTGAGCATGCGGAACATCGGCTGGTTGAACCCGCCGAGATGATAAACCTCACCGCTGGGGCCATCACCCGGCACGTGCGGATACCACATCACGCCGTGGTTCCATCCGCAGCGCACGTAGATATCGCCGGCGTCGGCCCGGCCGGGGGGCGAGACGAGAATGTTGTAGTTCCATGGGCCGTCGGAGAAACTGTGGCCCCGGATGACGCCGTTGGGGTCGAGAAACACGAGGATGGCGTAGCCGCCGAGCACCAGCCAGCCGCGACCCGCTTCGTCGCGCTTCCAAATCGCGGCGCTGTGGGCGGAGTTGAACCAACCCTGCAGACAGTCCCGGCGCGCCTGCATGTGTTTCGCCACTTCCCAGCGCGCCCTTTCCCGACCGTCGGCGTGATACTGCAGGAAATCGCCGCCCAAAAGCCCCACGCACAACACCTCCGGCCCGGACGGATCAAGGGGTTGGGCGGAGAGATGGGTGACGTTGGTGGAAAACCGGGTGCGCCAGCGTTCGACGCCGTCGAGGCCCAGCACAATCAGTTCGTGACTGGTGTTGGCGACGACGAGTTCGGGGCGGCCGTCGCCGTCGAGGTCGGCGTGAATCCAACGCTCCACCGCGGGAACGACGGGCGCGTCGCCGCAGACTTCAAGGCGGTGCAGCACGAACGGCCGTCCGGCGGGCGGCGCCGGGATGTGCACGTGCAGGGTGGTGAAAATTTCTCCGCCCAGTTCGGCCGTGCGCACGTGCAGGCGGTTCTCCGCGTCGCGGTAGCGCTTGTAGGGGCGGTCGGGCCCGGGATGGAGCGGGAACGCCTTCGTGGAGCCATCCGGTGCCGCGGCCGTGACGGTGATGCCATCGGGCAGGGGCGTAAAGGTGCGCAGGGTCGGATCGTCCGGACAGTCGCCGAGCAGGTGCAGGGCCGTGAGGGCCCGCGGGGCCGGCAGCGTGAGCGTGAGGGCGTAGGCCGCGGCGACGGGCCATTGGATCCACGTTTCGCGCTAGTAACCGTCGGGCATCACCGGATCCAGCAGTTCGTCCGGCGAGCCATTGACGGGCAGCGGCGCGGCGGTGACCCGCACGGCGCGAATGACCTCGGGCCGGCGAGTGCGGGGATCGTAGTGCCACGCCCGGTGCGCGGGGGCGGCGGCTGGTTCCGGGGCGGGAGCGGTTGCCCGGGCTGCCGGGGGCGTCAAGGTCGCGAGCCAGTCGCGCACGGTCCGGCTGATGTCGCCGCAACGATCGACCGGCAGGGGCAGGGCCAGCTCGCCGTCGACGACCACGTTGCTCCGGGCCCCGCCGCAGGCCAGGGCGAGGCGCGCGGGCGCGTCGCTCTGCACCAGCAGTGCGCCGCTGCGCAGGTCAACGTGAAGTT
This sequence comes from Cephaloticoccus sp., assembly GCA_049425105.1. Taxonomy (GTDB): domain Bacteria; phylum Verrucomicrobiota; class Verrucomicrobiia; order Opitutales; family Opitutaceae; genus Cephaloticoccus. Next base: position 2,101 of record JBMSWZ010000224.1, on the reverse strand, counting down.
GGACGGGGCGGTCGCTTTCGATGCCGCAATTTTCGGCCGTGAACTTGAGTTGGGTGGCGTGGGCGAGGGTCAGGCTGTCGGCCTCAATCCACGCGCTGGCCGCCTGCAAGGCGCCGCCGGGCACCCAGGGGGTGCTGGCGGCCATCCGGATGGCGCCCCATGCCACCGTGGTGCCCGCTTCGCGCACGATAAAGGTGCGCGGGGTGAGGGCGTGCAGCGTGGGCGCGGCGGCGTCCAGCGGGCGGACGGCAAACAAATTGGGGAACACCAACTCATCGCCCGCCGGGTAATCGCCGGCCTCGCGCTGGCGCAGGCAATAGGGCGAACAGGCGCCCTGGTCGGTGTCGATTTCGACGGTGGACGCGAGATCGCGGCCGGCGCAGAGGGTGAAGCGGTGCGCGCCCTGTTCGCTGTGCCAGGTGCGCCCGGCGAGTTCGGCATGCCCGGGCGTGCGCCACGTGCAAGTCACGGAAAACGGACCGGAACGTTGAAAGGCGACGTGATCCAGGCAGACGAAACTGCCGCCGCCGGCCTTCGACCAGAACAGGTGCCGGGTCCAATCGGTGTGATGGTAATCCGCCAGCCGGGTGACGGTGAGGGCGGCGGCGGGAAAGTCGGCGACGGCGATGCGCTCCGCGATGGGCGGCATCGGCGTGGCGTTGGCCCCGTCGCTGACGAGCAGGCCGTTCTTGTCGTGCATGGAGTGGCGCGACGTGTTCTGCACGAGCCAGACGTGCCCGGCCTGAAAGAAGCGCACGACGCAATTGGCCGCCTGCATGTGGCCCTGCCAGCGGAAGCCGCCTTGGTAACCCTGCAGGAGCAGGTAGGCGTCGGCGCGGTTGAAGCCGCCGCGCAGCGCGATCTTGTCGAAGCCGCGCGCCTGCGGCAGGCGGTTGAGCCCCACGGCCTCGGGCAGCTCCCACGTTTCCGGTGCGTTGACCATGTGGCCCTGCGGCTCGATGTGCACGGGCGGATGGTTGCTGATGCGAAACTGGTGGTCGGTGACCGGTAGGCAGGTGACATTGCGGCCGGCGGCGGGTTCGACGGCCGCGAGGGCGTCACCGGTGTCGTATTTTTGGAGGAACACCGGCACGTAGCGGAGGAAGACGTAGCGCTGCGAAGTCTCGAGGTTGGGCAGCGTCTGCAGGATCCATTTGAGTTCGCCGTCGCCATAGTAGAAGGCGCTGCACGCGGTCTGCTCCGTGGCCTCCTGCTGCATATACATTCCTTGGCTCTCGCCGTAACCGCCCTGGCCGGCGCCGTTGCCGTTGTTGTCGTGGAGCGCGAGCGCGCGCTGGGCGACGAGCCGGGCGAGCCCGCTGGTGAAAAACGCGTGCCGCTCCTCGCCGAGGGCGTAGCGGTAAAGGGTGGCGAGGTTGTTCAGGCTGCTTTCATCGTCCTGGTCGTCGAGACCGGCGGCGGCGAGCCCGTCGAGGAAGGCGCGGCATTCATTGATCCACCGGTCGCAGGTGGCGCGCAGCTCCGGCGTCGGGTCGCATTGGTCGCGCAGATAGCGCGCCAGCAGCAGGAATTCGTAGGTGCCCTTGCCTTGATGGCGGTGGCCGAAGGGCGGCTCGCAGTGGCGCATGCGCCACCATTCCGACTCATTGCCGTAGGCGGTGAGGAGCAGGAGCTCGTCGGTGCGGCGGATGTCCTCGTCCGTCAGAAAGCCGCCGGCGATCAGGAGGGGAATCGCGCGGAGAAAACGTTCCGCCAGGTAGTGCCAGTCGCCGTAGCCGTTGGCGAGGCTGGCGTTGAGCCGGCGCAGGGCGTCGACCGCGATGTCGGCATAGCGCGCGTCGGCGGTCCACGACCACATCAGGGTGTAGGCGCCGATCACCCGGATCGGCTCGGTGTAGAACATCAGGCCGCGGCTGCGCAGGGCCTGCAGCTCCGCCGAGTCCTCGAGCGGGGTGTAGGGCCAGCCCGCCAGCTGCGCGGCAAGGGTGGGCGCGACGGCGACGTCGAGGCACCACGGCAACGGTGCCTGCTTGGGCAGCGCATCCAGTCGCGTGATGAGCCGTTCCACCGCGGTGGTGATGCCGGCGGTAGAGCTGCCGCCGGCCAGCACCACGTTGGCGCCGGTGCCGTAGGGGTTGAC
>JBMSWZ010000223.1:0-3761 GCA_049425105.1 Cephaloticoccus sp. | reverse complement strand
AGGCCCTATCAATAGTGGTCGGTCTGTCCTCGGCGGCTCGACCTTCGGCTCCTCTCGCCACGCGACGGCCATCATGCGGAAAGCGTCCGCGCTGTGCGATGTCCAGTCGTGGCGCGGCGCGGCGCGGAACGCGCGTTTGTCCTCGTCGTATTCGCGCTGGTACTGGCGCAGCGCCTCGATGCCCTCGCGGCACCGTTCGGCGTCGAACCAGACGCGCGGCAGCATCAAACGCACGGCCTGGATGCCATCCTGCACGCCGAGGTCTGGCACGATGTTGAACATCCCGATCCCGCCCAACAGCGCGGCCAGCTGCTCGACCACGCTGCGGCCGCCGCTTGCCAGCGTCTTCGCGCGCGCGTCGTGCGGCAGGTAGTGCTTGCCATAGCGATACGGGCGGCCCGCGACGATCTCGGCCAGATCCGCGACGGTCGAGCCGCTGCTGGCGTGATGGTCGATGACGTGGATTTCGCCGCCTGCGACCTGCCACCACCAGATCGCGGTGTCGTCGCGCCAGCCGATGTCCCACGCGGTGTACGTCGGCAGCGCCGGGTCGTGCGGAACCGATCGGATGCGGCCAGCGTCGAGCGCCTCGCGCATCTCGACGCCGTAGAACGCGCCAAGGATGGCGGCGTCGAACGAACACTCATACTCCTGGTCATACTGGTCCTGCGTCAGCTGCGCGCGGAGGGCGTGTAGCTCGGTCGGCGGAAGGATGCCGCTGTCGCTGGCGCGCAGGCGCAGGAAGAACCAGTCGGGTGACCGTTGCGCGGCGTCGACGGCCTCGTAGAACTGGTTGCGGCCCTTCGGCGTCCCGCCGATCACCGCCCAGCCCTGTTTGTCAGAAAGCGTCGGGCGGATGACGTTGCCCCACACGCTCGGCCGGAAGTCGCCGTATTCGTCGAGGTAGACGCCGTCGAACCCGAGGCCGCGCATCGCGTCGGCGTTGTCCGCGCCGAACAGCTGGATCTTCGCTCCGGTGCGCGTCGTCAGCGTAAGCTCGGCCTCGTTGACGCCCGCGGTCGCGGGTTCGGCGTATCGCTTGAGGTAGTCCCAGGCGACGCTCTTCGCCTGCGATCGGAACGGCGCGACGTAGGCGTAGTGCGCGTGAGGCTGGCGCGCGGTGATCGCGGCGCGGATCAGGTCGTTGATCGCGGCGACGGTCTTGCCCGCACGGCGGTGAGCGACGAGGCAGGCCCAGCGTTGCGTGCGCCGGTGGAACGGCATGAACGCCTTGCGCGGGTTGTACGGCATCCGAACGCGCGCGGAGCGCAGCTCGGTCACGTCGGCTCGCCCCACTCGTAGATGATGCGCTGCGGGCCGCCGTCGGGACCGCTGTTCTCATGGCGCTGCGTCTCGGCCCAGCGCATCTGCGCCTTGGTCCACCAGATCATCGCGGTGGTGTCGCCCTGTTGCACGGCCTTGTTGAACAGCGTCTTGGCGACCTGTGCCGAAGCCTTGGCCTTACCGACCGCGAGCTCGGTCTTGTAGTACTTGCGGAGCGTCTCGTCGCTGATGCCGACCAGAGCGGCGATCTGGTCATGCGGCAGGCCGAGGCCGGATGCCTGCTCGACCTGGCGGCGGCGCTCTTCGGTGGGCTTGTGCGCGGGCATCACCATGTCGATCACCTGAGGCTGTTGAACAGCCGGCGCAGTGCATATGACCGCACCAGCGAAATCGCGGTGAACACCGCGCCGATGGCAAAGCCGTCAACAAGCGATGGCCGCATGCCGAACATGGGTAGCACGGCGAAATTGGCGCCGACAGCGACAAGGTAGCCAATCGCCACGTTGGCGATGGCCTCGACGGCGCTCATGCGGCGGCTTTGCATCGCTCGGTCGCTACATCGGTGAAGCTGCGTCCATCGCCTTCAAGCGTGGCGGCCTGCCCGGTGAATTCCTGCCAGCGTTTGATCGCGACATCGACATAGGCCGCATTCAGCTCAATGGCGTGGCAAGCGCGGCCAGTCATTTCGGCGGCGATGATCGTTGTGCCGGAGCCGGAGAATGGCTCATAGACGGCCTGCCCAGGCGACGAGTTGTTCTCGATGGGGCGCTTCATGCACTCAACAGGTTTCTGCGTGCTGTGGCCAGTTTCAGACGCACGCGGCGTGTCAATCTCCCACGCCGTGTTCTGCTTGCGGTCTCCGGACCAATGCCCGGTTCGCCCCTTCTTGACTGCGTACCAGCACGGCTCATGCCGGTGGTGGTAGTGGCCGCGACTGATTGGCGCCCGAGATTTAACCCAAACGATCAGCGCACGCATCTCCAAATCGCAGCTTTCTAGCGACTCGGCTACCACGGGCGAATTGATGCCCGCGTGCCAAACGTAGGCAACATCGCCGGGAAAAAGCGCCCACGCCTCGCGCCAATCTGCCCGGCCGTCGTTTAAAACCTTGCCGTGTGCCTTCGACCCAAGTCCAGACTTCTCTCGCCACTCTGCGTCGTACTCCACGCCATATGGAGGGTCCGTCACCATCAGGTGCGGCTTCACGCCGCCGAGCGCCTTTTCCACGACGAGGGCGTCGGTGCAATCTCCGCAGACCAGCCGGTGCCGCCCCAGCAGCCAGACATCGCCCGGCACCGCGATCGGCCGCTCGGGCGCTTCTGGGATCGCGTCGGGATCGGTCAGGCCCTCGGTGCCCGGCGCAGCCATCAGCGCGTCTAGCTCCTCGGTCGAGAATCCGGTCAGCGCCACGTCGAACTCCAGGCCGCGCAGGTCGTTGATCTCCAGCCGCAGCAGTTCGATGTCCCAGCCCGCATTGAGCGCCAGCTTGTTGTCCGCGATGACGTAGGCCCGCTTCTGCGCCTCGGTCAGGTGCGAGAGCCTGATCGCCGGCACGTCCGGCATCTTCAGCTTGCGCGCCGCCAGGACGCGGCCGTGGCCCGCGATGATGCCATTCGCCTCGTCCACAAGGACGGGGTTCGTGAACCCGAACTCGCGGATCGACGCCGCGATCTGGGCTACCTGCGCGTCGCTGTGGGTGCGCGAGTTGCGGGCATATGGGATCAGCGCCTCGACGCCGATGCGCTCGATCTGGATCATGTAATTTTATTGCGCCAATTTTAGCCATGCGTCAAGCGCATAACGCCCCGCGTTCTTTGCAATGGTCATCCTGCACCGGCGGTGTATGTTCCTTTCATCGAAACCGGCGCCGAGGCGCCAACCAAGGGAGGCCCACATGGCCGACTTCCAGATCCTCTCCTCCGACTTCGCCAGCACCGAGGTGGTCGTTCGCTGCGCGAGCGAGGCCGCCAAGCAGCGCCTGGGCGGCGCGGTGTCGTTCACGGTTCGCAAGTCGGACTTGCCCGCGTGCTGCGCGAAGATCACGGGCGAGGGTTTTGAGTGGGAGCTCGCCTGACGCATAGCGGGGTTGCAGGAAACGCAATCCTCAACCCCGCTACCTTCCCGCATTATCCCGACATCGCAACAGCAACCCACGGAGACGACAAATGCTCACCCACACGATCAACGGCACCACGCTCCGCGCTCGCACCGCCGAAGCCCTTTTCCTCAAAATTGCTCGCGCCCTCGGCGGCAAGAGCTATTTGGCGCGGCTCGACAGCTGGACCGAGGACGGCGAGCGCACCTACGAGATCACGGCGACGACCTACCTGCCGCGCCAACGCTGCAGCGAGGTGCATGGCCGCCGTTTTGTGGTGGTGCGCTGATGCGCGTCCACCCCGCCATGAGCCTCCCGCGCCTCCGCCACGCCATGGGCGAGGCCAGCCTCCTCGACGCCGAGGCGCTGCGCGAGGTGCTCC
>JBMSWZ010000222.1:0-3761 GCA_049425105.1 Cephaloticoccus sp. | reverse complement strand
TCGGGCCGCCGCGGCAACGAGCCGGGGCGGGTGGTGCCTTGCTACGGATTGAACCGCCAGCACTCATCTTCGGGGTAGGCCCACGGCATCATTGCCCGCAGCAGCACGAACTCGCGACCGCTGGGGGTGTGGTCGCACACGTCATAGGCGTACCACGCCAACCGCCGGGCCAGCCGCCGGCAGCCGCAACGCCGCGCCGTGCTGGCGAGGGCCGCAGCCGCACGCATCACTGGCAAGGCAGCGTATCGGCCGGGCCAGACATAGCAGACGGTATATCGAACGTCGCCGATCGCGTCTCGCAGGGTGTAGGTGTTCATCGTCTCGTCTCCTCGCTCGGGGTCATCGTTTCCACGCACCGGGCCACGACGGCCGCGGTGTCGTTCTGTCGTCTATCCTAGCATCGGCAAAGTGTCCGTCAACCTATGATGCGAACATCGGACACGGTCGCGGTATGCTCGATGTTCCGCCGTGCCCGCAGGATCGCCTCGGCCTGCGCTTCCGCCTGCACCTGCTCGTCGGTGGCTGCCGGATCGACCAGCATCCAGAATCGCCCGGTGCCGCTCGTCCATGCGTGAAGGTGGCCGCCGGCCGCGTCATACTCCACGCGGACACGCTTGTACTGCGTCTTCGTGGTCATGCGGCACCTCCCAGAAGATCGGCCGCCGCCTCGATCGCGTCGTCTCGGTCGTTCGCGAGGGATTCGTAGGTGGCGTGATCGGCCGCCTCGTTCGCCCACGCGGCGAGCGCGTGCGTCCGCACGACACGCCGCAGTGCCGCCTCTAATTGAGCCTCGCGGCTCGATCGTGTCAGGAATGTCATCAATCGGTGCATCGTCGCGTCTCCTCGGTCGGGGTCAGGGTTTCCATCCACGGGGCAGGCTCGTCGCCGGCATCCCCCTCGCCGGCGCCCTCGGGCGGCGCCGGAACCGGGGGCTGCCGGTCAGCGGCTGGCCCTCTTCGCCTTCTTCTTCGCCCGCGGCGTGGCGCAGTTGAACTCGCCAGCGTGCGCGAAGATCGCCACGCCCTCCTCATGCTCGTCGTCGCCGTCGTCACGGGCCACGGCGAACACCGTGTCCGTGCCGATGTCCGAGTAGCCCTCCGGCACGTCCTCGATCAGCACGTCGAGCAGCCTGCGACGCGCCAGTGCATTCAGCACGGCGGCGCAGTCGCTCATGGTCAGTTCCGCCTCGTCGCCGTTGGAGAGGGAGCATCGAATCGTCGTCTGAGTCATCGCGTTCATCGTCTGGTTCCTCCAGTCGGGGTATAGGTTTCCATCCACGGGGCCACGGTGGCCGCCGACTCGACGCCTCCCCGCTGGCAGGAGGCGCCGGCTCGGGGGTCAGTCTGCCCATGCCTCGCGGCGCGCCTTCTTCCGCTCGTTCAGCGTCGTCATGTGCGTGTCGTCGCTGTAGAGCAGGGCATCGGGCGGCACTGGTACATACAAACCGCTACCGACGCACCCGGTGGATGCACCGGCCTCGATCGCCTCGTACATTCCCTCCCAAGCGTCCACATAGACGTGCGCCGTTGTGCGGACCTCGATGCTCTTGCCGTCGTCATCCCACCCGATCACCTGCACGGGTGTGCCGGCTGGAATGAAGTCGCCCTCGGGGCCGACAATGTGAGTCTTCAGCGTGCAGATCAGTTTCAGTGCCTCGGCCATCTCTCGTTTCCTCGTTCGGGGTCGTCTCGTTCCGCCGGCCGGGGGTCACGCGCCCCGGCCGGTTGTATCCTTCTGCCGGTCAGGCCAGCACCGCGGCCCTCGCCACCGTGTCGCCGGTCATCGCCGCCGTGATCATCTCCTCGGACGGGATCGGCCCGTGCCCCATCACCTCGCGGTACTGGGCACGGTTGGCCGCATGCTCCTCGGCCACGGCAAGCCACGCGCCGCGGCGCAGGTGACGCGGGAAGCCGCGGAGGCGGCCACCCTTGCCGATCACGGCGTAGACGGCACGGCAGGCGACGCTCCACGGCTGCGCGGCGTGGACGCCGGCCACGACGCGCCGGACCATCTCCGCGTTGTAGCCGACGAGCCGCTCCACCGGGACGTCGAGACGAACGCGATCGACCATCCCGGGCACGGGCGACGGCGCCGTCAGCGTCGGCCGATGGTCAGGCGACGGGCCAGCGGGCGCCTTCGACGTCGCGGCCCTCTTACGCTGTGCAGCGACCTGACGCGCCCGCTCGGCCGCCGCCTCCGGCGTACCCGGCAGGGGCCGCAGGCGAGCCGCGGTGGCCCGGACCTCTCGGCCAGTGTCGCCGGTGCGGCACAAGTACCGCGCCACGCCACGGCCATCCAGACGCCGCAGGACTGTCACCGGGGCCAGACGGTCACCGATCCGCACGCGGTACTCGCCGCCGATACTCACCTCGGACTGTCGCATCTCATCGTCTCCATCTACTGGGGTCACTGGTTTCCACGCTCCGGCGACGCGCCGGGGCGTTGTCGTCTTCAGTCGATCAGTCGGTGATGTTCGCGGGCGTGGCGCCGCCGCCATCGCAGAAGGCGAACTTGCCCGGGTCGCGGGCGATCGCGCAGACCTCGGCCACGTCGTACCCGTTCTCCGCGATCAGTCGCCTGACCTCGCGGATCGCACGGGCCGCCGCAACGCGACGCTCTGCGTGTCCGGCGAACGGGTTGTCGAGATACCACCTCCACTGCTGCGCGCCGTGATGGCGGAGAATGTGCCTCCGGGTCTGCTGAAGGTCGGCGGCTCGGTCCATGCGGCGCTCGATCTCCTGCATGACGTTCGCCGGGATCGTGGCTGGGTTGTTCTTCGTCGTCATCGCGTTCCTCCTGTCGGGGTTGTGCTGTTCCGCCGCATCGCCATCCGCATCTCACACTGCGCCAGTTTGCCGACGCGCTTCCGGCCGAGAAACACGCCGGCCCTCTTCGCCGCCTCGCGGGCCTCGCGGAGCAGTCGCGCCGCGCACGACGGCCCGAAGGGAAACCATCCCTGCGACTGATCCTCGGGCACCCCAAGTTCATAATCGTGGAAGGAGTCGATCCGCCGGTCGAATTCAAGCCACACAGTGCGACCCCATGCGAGAGGCTTTCCGCAGCAGTCGCACTGCGTCATGCCGTCGCCGTTTTGCCGGCTCGCTCGGTCGGTTGCGTTCATCGCGTTTCCTCGCTCGGGGTTGCCACGTCCGGGGTTCGTTCCCGTGACGTGAGTAGTATCGGCACGAATCGTGTCAGGAGTCAAGGGGCACAACATTTTGTGGTCAAGGCTACTGGCGGACACAAGATGTTGAGTGGACAGTTGGTTTTGTCGTTTCCGCGGCCGGGGGTTGCGCTGGTTGCCACGCTCGGGTACGATGCCGGCATGATCATCGACAACCTCGCAAAACTCTGCGAATGGGTCACCGCAGCCGGTGTTCGACCCGATGCCGTCGAGGCCGCCGCCGGCGTTATTTGGCGCCACGCACACGGGCAGGGGTTGCAGGCCGGCGAGGATTGGGGCTGGATTCTGGCGCAGTACGGGCCGGAGCGGCTCCGAGAAATCGAGGCCGCCGCCGCGGAGTCGAGCCGCTCGCGTCGGCGATGGTAACCGCCGCCGGTTTCGCCGGTCGGGGTCGCCGGCCTCTGCGGCTCGTTTCCACGATCCGGGGGGCGCGCTGGTTTCCACGCTCCGGGTGCGCCGGTTTCCCCGGTCGGGGGTGCGCCGGTTTCCACGATCCGGGGGTTGTGTCCAGTGTGCGCCATGCTGCCGTCCACCCTGCCGCCCGTGGCGAGCGTGCCTGCCGTCCACCCTGCCGCCC
>JBMSWZ010000221.1:0-3765 GCA_049425105.1 Cephaloticoccus sp. | reverse complement strand
TTCATCTTCTGGGAGCTGGTCGGTTTCAGCTCCTGGCTGCTGATCAACCACTACCACGAGAAGCAGTCCGCCGCCGACGCTTCCAAGAAGGCCTTCATCACCAACCGCGTCGGCGACTTCGGTTTCCTCCTCGGCATCATCCTCTGCTACGCAACCTACGGCACGGTCAATCTGACCGAGCTCAACGCCATCGGTGAGTCCGACGGTCTGGTTTACAGTCGCCTCATCCCGTTGCTCCTGTTCTGCGGCGCCGTCGGCAAGTCCGCCCAGATGCCCCTGCAGGTGTGGCTGCCTGATGCGATGGAAGGCCCGACACCCGTCTCCGCCCTCATCCACGCCGCCACCATGGTGGCTGCCGGTATCTTCATGCTCTGCCGCATCGAGGTCCTGATGGTGGCCGAGGCGCTCAACGTCATCATGTGGGTCGGCGCTGCCACCGCGCTTTATGCCGCGCTCTGCGCCGTCGTCCAAAGCGACATCAAGAAGGTCCTCGCTTACTCCACGCTCTCGCAGCTCGGCTACATGGTCGCGGCGTTTGGATTGGGTTCACTCGCCGTCGAACACGGTGAACACACGATGGTCATCGCCGCTGGCGTCGGTGCCGCGATGTTCCACCTCACGACCCACGCCTTCTTCAAGGCGCTGCTCTTCCTCGGTTCCGGCTCCGTGATCCACGGGTGTCACCACGAGCAGGACATTTTCAAGATGGGCGGGCTGGCGAAGAAGATGCCGGTGACCTTCATCACTTTCACGATCGGCGTGCTCGCGATCATCGGCTTCCCATTCCTCGCCGGTTTCTACTCCAAGGACGCCATCCTGCTCCTCGCGATGCAGAAGAGCGCGCCCGTCCTCGGCATCCTGACCTTCTCGGCCATCCTCACCGCCTTCTACATGGTCCGCATGTGGAAGCTCGTGTTCTTCGGCTTGACCCGTTCCGACTCCGCCGCGCATGCGCACGAGAGCGGTTTCTCCATGACCCTGCCGCTGATCGTCCTCGGCGTCCTCGCCGTCGCGGGCGGCTGGGCCAGCGTCTACGGCAAGCTCGCCGGCGACGTGGCCCACCTCGTGCCGCACTCCGACGAACTCCACACTCGCGTGCTGATCGTCAGCGTCATCGTGATGGTCCTCGGCGCCGGCACCGCGTGGTTGCTCTACAAGCCGGGCGCGCAGGACACGCTGCAGCAGAAGTCTTCCGGCCTCTACAATGCCCTGACCGCGCTCAAGGAATCCTTCGACGCCGTCTACGGCTACTACATCGCCAAGGTGCAACAGCGCCTCGCGATGCTGCTCAACTTCCTCGAGCAGATCTTCCTCGCCGGCGTGATCATCCGCGGCTTCTCCGGCTTCATCGGCTTCCTCGGCCTGGGCGCGCGCGCCCTGCACACCGGCAGCCTGCACGCCTACGTCTACTGGTTCCTGCTCGGAGTCGTCCTGCTCTGGGCCCTCGCCTCGGGAATGTTTTAATCTGCAATGAGCCAACTGCCTTTTGACCCCCTCCTGCTGGCCATCGTGAGTCCCCTCGCGGTGGCGCTGGCCATCGCACTCGGCCTGCCCAAGCGCTGGTCCGTGAAACTCGCTTACGTGGGCTTTGCGCTGCCGGCGCTGCTGGCGCTGCACACCTGGTGGCACTTCCCGGCGGACGCGGGTTCGAGCTACGTCTTCACCTCGGAGTATTCCACCGGCCTCGACCGCTTCGGCATCGCGCTGCACCTCGGACTCAACGGCATCTCCATGCCGCTTTTCGCGCTCGCCGGCATTGTCGGCCTCGCCGCCGGCCTCTACGCGATCCAGTCGGGCGCCGAGCGCCTCAAGATCTACCTCATGCTGCTGCTCATCATGCAGGGCGGCCTGATGGGCGTGTTCGCCAGCATCGATGTCTTCTTCTTCTACTTCTTCCACGAACTCGCGCTCATTCCGCCCTTCATCATGGTCGGCATCTGGGGCGGCCGGGACCGCAATTACGCGGCCATGAAGATGACGATCTACCTGACGCTCGGCGCCATGCTGTCGCTGATCGGGCTCATCGCGATCTACGTGAAGAGCGGCGCGTCGAGCTTCGACCTGATCGCCCTGCGCCACGCGCTGGCCGCGCAGCCGCTGTCGGCCGCGGTGCAAAAATACGCCTTCGGCCTCCTGATGTTCGGCTTTGGCATTCTGGTCTCGCTCTGGCCCCTGCACACGTGGGCGCCGCTCGGCTACGGTGCCGCGCCGAGCTCCGCCGCCATGCTGCACGCCGGCGTGCTCAAGAAATTCGGCCTATACGGCCTGATCCAGATCGCACTTCCGCTGCTGCCGCTCGGCGCCATGCAGTGGGTCACGGTCCTCGCGACCCTCGCGGCCGTGGGCAACGTCCTCGTCGTCGGCTTCATCACCATGGCGCAGCGCGACCTCAAGCAGATGGTGGGTTACAGCTCGGTCATGCACATGGGCTACGCCTTCCTCGGTATCGCCTGCCTGACCAGCGTCGGCGCCGGCGGCGTGGTGATGCTCATGGTCGCCCACGGTCTGTCGGTTGCGCTGATGTTCCTGCTCGCGACCTGCGTCCACCACCGCACGCACACCTTTGACATGAACGAGATGGGCGGACTCGCGCAGAAGGCGCCGGTTCTCGCCGCGCTCTTCGTCGCCGCCACCATGGCCGGCATCGGCCTGCCGGGCTTCGCCAACTTCTGGGGTGAGCTCACGATCTTCGTGGCGCTGTGGAATTTCTCCCACGTCTTCACCGTCATCGCCGTTGCCGGCATCATCATCTCCGCCATCTACGGCCTGCGCGCCGCGGCGAAGGTGTTCTTCGGCCCGGCGACCGGCGAGTTCGCCCAGGTCGCCGCCGACAACCCCGTGTCCGATCTCCGCTGGTCGGAGCGCGTGCCGGCCCTGATCCTTATCGCCGCGCTGCTCTTCATCGGCTTCTGGCCGAAGGCGGTGTCCGACCCGGTCAACTCGGCCCTGCACCCGGCGTGGCCCGCCACCGGCGCGCTGCCCACCACCTCCGACCAGTAACGACCTGCCATGAGTGTTGAACTGCTTCAGGCCGCCGCCGACTCCAACCAGTGGAGCGCCCTTTTCCCGGAGATCGCCCTTGGCGGTCTCGCCCTCGCGCTGCTCATCCTCGAGATGATCCTGCCGCGGGCCCTGCACCGCGTGATCCCCGGCGTCGCCATCGTCGGCCAGCTCGTCCTGCTCGGGTGCCTGCTCGTCTCGTTCTCCGCGCCGTATCTCGGCACCGAGACGTTCAACGGCCTGCTGCTCCACACGCGCGACAGCCAGTTCATGCGCGTGTTCTTCCTCGCCGCGTCGCTGCTCGTGAGCCTGCTCGGCACCGTCAGCCTGGCCAAGCAGCAGCTGCCGCGCATCGAGTTCTTCCACATCGTCCTAGTCGTCAGCGCCGCGATGATGCTCCTCGCGCAGAGCAATCACTTCGTGATGCTCTTCGTCGCGCTCGAGACCGTTACGGTCGGATTCTACATCCTCGTGAGCTATTTCCGCTCGAGCCCGCTCTCGCTCGAGGCCGGTCTGAAATACCTGATCACCGGCGCGCTCAGCTCGGGCCTCCTGCTCTTCGGTATCGTTCTGCTTTATGGTGTCGCCGGCAACCCGATCCTGCCGGACCACACGGCGCACGGCATGAGTTTCCCGGCGCTGCAGGCCTTCCTCGCCGCCAACCCCGGCAACTTCCTCGCCAGCCTTGGCATCCTCCTCGTCCTCGCGGGCGTGGCGTTCAAGATCGGCGCGTTCCCGTTCCAGATCTGGATCCCCGACGTTTAC
>JBMSWZ010000220.1:0-3771 GCA_049425105.1 Cephaloticoccus sp. | reverse complement strand
CTTCTGGATCATCTCCTTTTTCGGCTTCAAGTTCAGCCTCAGCAGCATCGCCCTGCCCATCATCGGCGTCGGCTTCCCGATGATGTTCCTGCGCAACTCCAAGGTGCGCGACACCGGCGAGTTCCTCGTCGGCTTCGGCCTGCTCTTCTTCGGCCTGCTCATGCTCAAGGACTCCGTGCCCGACATCAAGGACAACCCGGAATTCCTCAAGTTCGTGCAGAGCTTCACCGGCAAGGGCGTCCTCTCCGTGCTCTTCTTCTTCGTCTTCGGCACGGTGCTGACCATCATCGTCCAGTCCTCCTCGGTCGCCGGCGCCATCACCCTGACCATGGCCTACAAGGGCTGGATCGACTACCCCAGCGCTTGCGCCATCATCCTCGGCGAAAACGTCGGCACGACCATCACCGCCAACATCGCCGCGATGGGCGGCAACACCAACGCCAAGCGCGCCGCCCTCGCCCACTTCGCCTTCAACATCATCGGCGTGATCTGGGCGATCGCGCTCTTCGACCAGTTTTCCGGCCTCGTCGACTGGATCATGCCGGGTTCCGCCACCGAGAGCACCAACATCCCGCTGCACATGGCGGCGTTCCACTCCCTGTTCAACCTGACGAACATCGTCCTCCTGATCGGCTTCGTCTCCCAACTGGGCCGGCTGGTCGAGCGCCTCCTGCCCGACCGCAAGGGCAAGTCGGTTGACCACGTGCTGCACGACTCGGCCTTCCTGCCGCAGACCGGCGAGCTCAGCATCGCGGAGGCCGAGCGCGACGTGCAGCGCATGGGCCAGCTCACCCGCGACCTCATGACCGGCTTCGTCGAGCTCGTGCTCAATCCCGACAAGGACCTGAGCGACCGCGTGCGCGAACTCAAGAAGCTGGAGCAAGAGAGCGACCGCCTCGCCTTCCAGACCACCAGCTACCTGTTGAAGTGCTCCGCCAACCGCGTGAGCGACAACTCCATGCACAAGGTCACCGCCATGCTGCGCGTCGTGGCCGAGCTAGAGGACATCTGCGACTGCGGCTACCGGCTCGTCATGCTGGCCGAGCGCAAATACCGCAAGCGCCGCGCCCTCGCACAGGAGACGATCCAGCAGGTCGAGCAATTTGCCAAGATCGTGCTCCAGTTCATGGACTTCTACTCCTCCCGCTTCGAGGGGGCGCCGCGCAGGACATGGAGACCGCCTACCAGCTGGAAAACACCATCGACCGCTTCCGCAAGGAGCTCCGCCGCGAGTCCCTGAAGCGTATGAGCGCCAGCGGCGAGACCGTGAAGGCCGAGATGATCTACATCGATATGCTCAACAACATGGAGAGCATCGGCAACCACTCGCTCAACGTCCTCCAGGCCCTGCGGCACCGCGACTGAGCGCGAAGATGACGGCCTCGCGCATTGCCAGCGGCCCGCCCGGTGTCTAGCCATGGCGGCCGACCATGCGGCGTCTCTTGAATTCCATCGCGTGGCGGCCCCGCGCCGTCGCCTGCCCGCCCCCGGCGAGACGCCGCGTGACCCCGAGCAGGTTGGCGCCACCCGGCCGCGCAGGCGCTCCGGCCCGGCCCCTCACGCCTGACTCTCCATGAAAACCGATGTCGCCATCATCGGCGCCGGGCACAACGCCCTCGTCGCCGCCACCTACCTCGCCCGCGCCGGCCTCGGCGTGCGCGTCTTCGAACGCCGCCCCACCATCGGCGGCGCCACGCTCAACGAGGAACTCTGGCCCGGCTACACCTTTTCCACCGGCGCCCACCTGCTCCACGCCGTTCCCGCGCAATTGGTGAAGGAGCTGCAGCTGCGGGAACACGGTCTCGTCGCGTTGCCCCGCGACGAGGTGATCATGCTGCGGCGCGACGGCCGGTATCACTCGAATCTCGATTTCGACCTGCCCAACCACATCACCGCGCGGGCAAAGCTCACCGCGGACGAACGCGCGGGGCTGGAGCGCTACGAGACCTTCAAGCGCGATTTCCTTTCGCTGGTCCGGCGCTACCTGCTCACGGTGCCGCCCACCCTCGACGAGTTGCGCCACGCCGCCGCCGGCACCCCGGCCGCGAACGCGGTCGAACTGGCCGCGAGTCTCAGCCTGTGGGACCTGCACGATCACTTCCTGCCCACCGAGCGGTTGCGCGAGCGCGTTGTCTCCGAGGCCTCGGCCTTCGCGGCCAACCCCGGCGCCATTAGCCTCGCCTACAGTGCCATCGACTGGCCCGACCTCGCCACCGGCGAGAAGGGCCCGTGGGGTTTCGTGCGCGGAGGCATGGGCCGCCTGCCGGCAATCCTCGCCAATCGCGCCCGGGCCGCGGGCGCCACGATTCACACCGACTGCCCGGTTCAGTCCATCGTCGTGCAGGCCGGCCGCGCCACCGGGATTCGCTTGGAAAGCGGCGAGGAAATCGCGGCCCGGCTCGTGCTGTCGACCGCCGATCCCAAGCGCACTTTCCTGAAACTGCTGCCGGCCGACGCCGTTGCCGCCAGCCTGCGCACGCGCATCGCGGGCCTCAACTCCCACGTCAGCTGCTACAAGTTTCTCGCCGCCATCGACGAACTCCCGCAATGGCAGGGCTGGGACGGCGATCCCGATCTGCCGCACCGCGGCGCGGTGCAACTCGAGATGGACCGCGCCGCGATTACGCGTTGCTACGCCGAGGTTGAGGCCGGCGAGGCCCCGGCCCGGCCGATGATGAGTTTCAACCTGCCCTCCCGGCTCGACGATTCCCTCGCGCCCGCGGGGAAGCACACGGCCTCGGTCTACGTTTACTCCGCCCCGGCCAAGCTTGCCCGCGGCACCTGGGACGAACGCAAGGAGGAGGTCGCCGAGCGGCTCATCGACCAGATCACCGAATATGCGCCGAACTTCCGCCGCTCGATCCGGCACTACGAACTGCGCACGCCGCTGGACCTCGAGCGCAAACTGGCGCTGACCGACGGCTGCATCTGGCACCTGCAACACACGCCGGAGCTGCTCCTCGGCAACCGGCCACTGCCGGAACTCGCGCACTACCGCGCCCCCATCGCCGGGCTCTACCTGGGCGGCGCCGGCCAACACCCGGGCGGCGAGGTCAGCGGCATCCCCGGCCATAATGCCGCGCAGGAAATCCTCAAGGATCTGCAGCTTTCTTAAGGTTGTTCTTCCCATGAATTGTCATTCTGAGCATCGCGAAGAATCCAGTAAGCGCACCGATACTGGATGGTATTTTGGATTCTTCGCTGCGCTCAGAATGACAACAAATGCCACCTCCAAGCTTCGATAAACCGCTGCATTGTCCCATGACCCAGCCGCTCCACTTGCTCTTTGATCCCGCGGAATTGCCCCGCATCCACGCCACGCTGGCGCGGCCTGAATTCGCCGAATTCTGGACCGCGATGCGCACCAGCGATCTCGCGGCCGATGAGCGGTTCCTGCGGGAAGAGATCCGGCTCGACCATCCTGGCGGCGATCTGGCCCGCGCGGCCAACATTCTTCACCGCTGCGCCTTTGCCCATGCGCTGACACCGGACCCGCAGTAGGCGATCGTGTCCGCCGCCGTCATCTCGTCGACACCGAGTGCGGCGAAGTGCGATCGAAGCTCGGCCGGACTTCGAAGCCGACCATCGGCACCGAGCACCGAGTTCCACGGCGAGTTCCGCGCCCCCGGAATGTGGCCGGGTCGCGGGTCGATCACTGCCACCTCGCCCGTGAACCGATCGCTGGCGCGCGCGTCGAGGAGCGGACGTGTCGCGTCAGGATGGTCGGCACGCGCTGCCACCTCGTCGATCGCGGCGTAGTCGAAATCGGCA
>JBMSWZ010000219.1:0-3783 GCA_049425105.1 Cephaloticoccus sp. | reverse complement strand
TGGGCGTCTTTGACGAGAGTGCGTTGCATGGGTTTTTGCCAGCAACACAGCGCCCCCGGCTCCCGGAGGCAAATCCGGAAACTCCGGCGCGTGCGATTGATAAATCGCATTGAGCGCTGCGGCCCCGGCCGCCACAGTCGGCGCAACCCCAACCCCTCCACTGCCCATGAATTGTTACGTCCCGGCGGAAGTCCTCCCCGGCGAAACCCGTGCGGCCCTGACCCCCGCGACCACGGCGGCCCTCGTAAAGCTCGGTTTGACCGTGCACGCGCAGGCCGGCCTCGGCCGGAAGAGTCACTACGCCGATGAGGATTACGCCAAGGTGGGCGCCACGCTCGTCTCCGATCACGCCGCGGCCCTGGCCGCAGCCGACTTGGTCCTGCGCGTGCGCAAACCCCCCGCCGCCGATGTCGCCGCCATGAAACGCGGCGCCTGGCACCTGAGCTTCCTCGATCCGTTCAACGAGAAGGAACTCATCCAGACCTTTGTCGCGGCCGGCGTGAAGGCCGTCAGTCTGGAGATGATCCCGCGCACGACCTTGGCGCAGAAAATGGACGCGCTCAGCTCGCAGGCGAGTCTCGCGGGCTACGCCGCCGTGATCGAGGCCGCCCAGCGCCTCGGCATGGCGCTGCCGATGATGATGACCCCCGCCGGCACGATCCTGCCGGCGCGCGTCTTCGTGATCGGCGCGGGCGTCGCCGGATTGCAGGCCATCGCCACGGCCAAGCGCCTCGGCGCGCGCGTCGAGGCTTTCGATACGCGGCCGGTGGTGGAGGAGCAGGTGAAATCGCTCGGCGCGAAGTTCGTGAAGATCGACCTCGGCGAGACTGGCCAGACCGCCGGCGGCTACGCGAAGCAGCTTACACCGGAGCAGGTCGCGAAGCAGCAGGCGGGCATGGCGAAGATCATCGCGCAGTCCGACATCGTCATCACCACGGCCAAGGTCTTTGGCCGCCGCGCCCCGCGGCTGGTCACGCAGGCCATGCTCGACGGCATGAAGCCGGGCAGCGTGGTGGTCGACATCGCGGTGGAAAGCGGCGGTAACGTCGAGTCTTCGAAACCCGGCGAGGACGTCATCACGCCGCGCGGCGTCACGATCATCGGCCATCCCTGCCTTGAGGCCACGACGGGCTTCCACGCCACGCAGGTGCTGGCGGCCAATTTCGCGGCCTGGGTTACGCATTTTTGGGATGCCGACGCCAAGGTGCTGCGCACCGATCCGCCCGACGAGATCCTGCAAAGCTGCCTGATTACGCGTGAAGGCGCGGTGGTGCACCCGCAGTTCGCCGCGAAACCCTAAACCCCGCCGACCATGGAACTCATTCTGCTCTTTTTCATCTTTACGCTCGCGGGCTTCCTCGGCTTCGAGCTCATCGCCAAGGTGCCGTCGCAGCTGCACACGCCGCTGATGTCGGGCTCCAACGCCATCTCGGGCATCACCATCGTCGGTGCGCTCGTCGCCGCCGGCGCGGATGACGGCTCGTGGATCACCACCGTGCTGGGCACGACGGCGGTGACGCTGGCCATGATCAACGTGATCGGCGGCTACTTCGTCACCGACCGTATGCTCGGCATGTTCAAGAAGAAGGATTCGAACCGGAAGGAGGGTTCGTCATGAACCTCGAGACGCGCGAAATCCTCGTGAACGGCGCCTACATCGTGGCGTCGATCCTGTTCATCCTCGGGTTGAAGATGCTCGGCCGCCAAGGCACGGCGCGGCGTGGCAACCTGCTTTCCGGCGTGGGCATGCTCATCGCCATCGTGGTCACGCTGCTGGACCGGCACATCATCGATTACAACTGGATCGCGCTTGGCCTCGTGGCGGGCACGGTGATCGGCCTCGCCTGCGCGCGGTTGATCAAGATGACCTCGATGCCGGAGATGGTGGCGCTGCTCAACGGCTTCGGCGGCCTCGCCTCGTTGATCGTCGGCGCGGCGGAGTATTTTCGCATTCGCGGCGGGACGGTGCTGCCGGATCACCCGGCGTTCACCGCGACGGTGATCGCGCTCACGATCCTGATTGGCGGCATCACGTTCACGGGTTCCGTCTACGCCTTTTGCAAGCTGGCCGAGTGGCTCAGCGGCCGGCCCATTCTCTTCCGCGGGCAGCATGTGGTGAACGGCCTGCTGGTCGCGATCACGGTGGTGGCCGGCGGGCTTTATGTCGTGACCGGTGACCCGGCGATGCAGCTGCTGGCCTTCGGCGCGTTTACGCTCGGCTCGCTCATCCTCGGCTGGACACTGGTCATGCCGATCGGCGGAGGCGACATGCCGGTGGTGATCTCGATGCTGAACAGCCTCTCCGGCCTCGCGGCCTGTGCGGCGGGCTTTGTGATCAGCAACAACGTCCTGATCGTGGCCGGCTGTCTCGTGGGCACAAGCGGTGTCATCCTCACCGCCATCATGTGCAAGGCGATGAACCGCTCGCTGGCCAACGTGCTGTTCTCCGGTTTTGGCGCCGCGCCCGCGGCCACCAGCGCCGGCGACGCCGGCGCGGCCGTGCAGGGCGAGCTTAAGCCGATTTCGGCGGAGGACAGTTTCGCCGTGCTCGAGGCCGCGCGCCAGGTGGTCATCATCCCGGGTTACGGCATGGCCGTTTCCCAAGCGCAGCACGTCGTGCGCGAACTGGCGGAGATGCTAGAGAACAACAGCGCCGAGGTGCGTTTCGCCATCCATCCCGTGGCCGGGCGCATGCCTGGGCACATGAACGTGCTCCTGGCCGAGGCCAACGTGCCGTATGAGCAGCTGGTTGAAATGGACGCGATCAACCCGCTCATGCCGTCGATGGACGTCGCCATCGTCATCGGTGCGAACGACGTGGTGAACCCCGCCGCGGCGCGCGACAAGGCTTCGCCGATTTACGGCATGCCCATCATCAACGCCCACGAGGCGCGCACGGTCATCTGCCTCAAGCGCGGCAAGGGCACCGGTTTCTCCGGCTTGGAGAACCAGCTCTTCCTCCTGCCCAACACGCGCATGCTTTACGGCGACGCCAAGGGCTCGCTGCAAGGCGTCGTGGCGGAGTTCAAGAGTCTCGCGGCCGGCTGAGTTTGCTTTCGCTCCGCCGGTCCCCGCCGGCCCACCCCAACCCCCATCCCCATGAATGCATCCCGATTGTTCGCGGCGAGTTGCGTCGCCTTGATTGTCACGGCCATGAGTTTTGCGTTGCGCGGCGAGGCCGCGGGCGCCTGGGCCCAGGAGTTTGCCCTCACCCACGAGCAGGTCGGCTGGATCAACGGCACGGCCTTCTGGGGCTTCACGCTCGCGATGGTCGTGGGCGGGCCGCTGTGTGATGCGCTCGGCATGAAGCGAATCGCGGGCCTCGCGGTCGTGGGGCACATCGCCGGCATCCTGCTGACCATCTTTGCGTGGGATTACTGGAGCCTCTATGCGGGCACGCTGATCTTTGGCATCGCCAACGGCTCCGTGGAGGCGGCCTGCAATCCGTTGATTGCCACGCTCTATCCGCAGGACAAGACGACCAAGCTGAACCATTTCCACGTTTGGTTCCCCGGCGGCATCGTCATCGGCGGCCTGCTGGCGTTTGCGCTGGGGCGGGCCGGGCTCGGCTGGAAGATCCAGTTCGCGACCATGCTCGTGCCGACGGTCATCTACGGCGTGATGTTCCTCGGGCAGGCGTTCCCCCGCACGGAGCGCGTGGAGTCCGGGGTGTCCACGGGCGCAATGTTCGGTGCGTGTTTCCGGCCGGCGTTTCTGCTGATGGTGCTGTGCATGTTGCTGACGGCGGCGACGGAGCTCGGGCCGGGCCAATGGATCCCGAAC
>JBMSWZ010000218.1:0-3796 GCA_049425105.1 Cephaloticoccus sp. | reverse complement strand
ATCGAATCATGATATCGGAAAATGAGCCAGGCGGGCCGGGGACCGCCTGGCAAGTTCAGGGCGCACTCAGAGCTTCCAGCGCACGCCGAAGTTGGAGGTCCAACCGTATTCCTCGAATTGCACGAGGCGCGGGCCTTGGTTGGCGGGTGAGCGGAAGTAGACGCGGAAGGGTTCGTCGGTGATGTTCACCACCTCGAGGTAGGCCTCAAGGTTCTTGGTGAAACGGTAGCGGAAGGTCACGTCGACTTGGTGGAAGTCGTCCACCCAGCGGTCCTCGAACTTATCGCCGCCGACGGGCTCCTCCTCGCGGAGGCGCTCGCTGCGGAAGTTGAGGGCGACGCGGGCAAAGAACCCGCCCTTCTCGTAGGTCAGCGCGACGTTGCCGATCTGGTCGGACTGGCCGATGAACGGCAGCTTCTCGCCGGGGCGCGTCGGGTAAGTCGCATCCGAGCTGCTGAGCGTGAGGTTGGCGAGGAAGCCGAGACCGTCGAGCGGCGCGGGCAGCATGCGGAGCTGCTGCTGGTAAGAGAGCTCCAATCCGCGGATCTCGCCATCACTGCCATTGCGGAAGGTGGTGAGGTCGTAGGTCGGCAACGGCGCGTAGCCGCCGGGGATGTCGACCTCGTAGGAGAAGTTGTCGATCTGCTTGATGAACACGCCGGCCGAGATGAGGCCGAGCGAAGGCAGGTAATACTCGACGGAAGCGTCCCAGTTTTGCGACGTGAGTGCCTCAAGCTGCGGGTTGCCCTGCACGACCTCGGCATCGTCATGATTGATGCCGATGTAGGACGCGCTCTCGCCAAAGGACGGGCGCGCAAGAGTATTGGACCACGAAGCGCGCAGCACGATCTTGTCGGACGCATCGTGCCGCAGGTAGGCGCCTGGCAGCCAGTTTGTGTAGGTGCGCGAAACGTGGCTCTTGCCGACCACCACCTCGTTGGCGATGTCGATCTCGTTACCGGTGGTATCAAACTTCGTGCGCTCGACGCGGGCGCCGCCGATCAGCGTGGTGTTGCCCAGTTTGATCGTGCCCATGGCATAGGCGGCGATCACGTCCTCGTTGGAGACCCAATCCTCGAGCTCGCTGTCCTCAAAGATGCGATCGCCGGTAAAGGCCGAGCGGTTGCCGAAGAATGCAGCGCTGGCGGCATCACCGTCGGCGCGCGGCACGTTCGTGAACGGGTAGTTGCCGTTGTCGGTGGCGAGGTTGGCAAAGGTGAAGCTTGCCGGGGCAGAATCGAGTTCGTAGGCCTCGACCTGCTTGTCCTTTTCCTTGGCGCGGTAAAGCAGCCCGAACTTCAGCGTCGTCGGGTTGGCGCCGTCGAGGTCGAGGCTGGCGTTCACGCCGGCGTCAAACTCGTCTTCGTTGCCGGAGTCATCGCTGTAATCGATGCGCTGGAAGCTGTAGGAGGTCGGGTCGTTGATGTCCTGGCCAGCCAGCTGCTCGAGTTGAAACGAATACGGGTTGGCCATCGTGTAGCGGAAAGATCCGTCGCGGGTATTGTGGCGGAAACGAACGGACGATTCGCCGGGATTTGCCTCTTTGCCTTCCGACCAAGCGAGCTGGCCGTCGACGTTCCAGTCGCCGACGCGGGTCTCGCCGCCGACGAGCAGGGCATAGAGTTCCTGATCCTTCTCCCGCAGGCGAACGTCGCGGCGCCAGCGGCGCTGCGCGTTGTAGGTGGCGCTTGTGGCGTCGGCCGCGATCAGTGTGCCCTCGGTGAAGTCGAAGACGGAACGGTTGCGATATTCGTTGTCGGTGAACCGATTGTAAGTCGTGCGCACGTAGTAGTGCGCGAAGTCCGCGGGCTTGAACTCGAGCGCGGCGGTGGCGCCGTAACGTTTGCGCTCGATCTGGTAGTCGCGGAAATTCATCGCCTCGAGGACGTAGTAATCCTGGCCGTTGGTGGGCGAAGTCTCCTCGCTGTAGCCGTCTTCCTCGAAGTTGGACGAACCAAATTTGCGGACCTGCCAGGTCGGCGCGATCAGGAAACCGACGCTGCCGTCGCCGAGAATGGTGGAGTAGCTCGCGTTGAACTTGCTGCCGTATTCGCCGGTAAGATCGGAGTAGATGCCGCGGACATTGAGCGAGGCGTCGGTGCCGTCGCTGTCAAAGGGGCTCTTGGTCTTGATATTCACCTGACCGCCGAGGCCTTCGCCATCCATGTCGGGCGTGGCGACCTTGGTGATCTCGACGCTGGCGAGCGCGTCCGACGGGATGACGTCGAGCGCGATGCCGCGGTCACCTTCCTCGGGGCTGGCGAGCTTGGCGCCGTTGAGCGTGACGGAGTTCAGGGTGTAGTTCACGCCGCGCACGATGATGTAGCGGCCCTCGCCTTGGTCGCGGTAAAGCGCGAGGCCGGGCACGCGTTGGAGCGCCTCGGCGGCGTTCTCGTCGGGGAAATTGCCGATCTCGTCCGAGGCGACGATGTTGCGCAGGGTGTCGGAGGCGCGCTGTTCGTTGATGGCGCGCGCGGTGCCGACCACTGAGCCCTCGATTACAAATTGGTCGAGCTCCACCACGTCACCACCGAAGGCGACGTTCGCGGTGGCGGTGCCGCCGGCGGTGACCGTGACTTCCTGTGCCATCGGTGCGTAGCCAACGTAGCTGAAGGTCAGACGCTGCGAGCCCGAGGGCACGTTGAACAGGGCGTAACCGCCATCACGGGCCGAGTAGGCCTCCTGCGCGGTGCCAGTGACGGTGACGCGCACTCCGCCCAGCGGGAGTTTGGTCGTGCCGTCGGTAACGCGGCCGGTGACGGCCCCGCCGGATTGAGCCTGCAACGCGAAGGGCGTGAGCAAGCAGAAGACAAGGAGCAGAAAAGTCTGCAGACGTTTCATGGTCGGATGAGTTGTGGTGTAGGTTGCAGCGCGCGGTGGCGCCTTGTATCCGAACGTGCCGACCTCGACAAAACTCCGTCAAGCCGACCTCACCCGCGTCACCGACTTATCACCCGGCCGTAAACGATCGGTAACAAATATGCCGGCCGCGCGACAAAAGTGACGAACTAACCGTCTGCGTGCGCCGCGCCCCAGGAGTCCGCGCGCAAACGGCGCGGCGGCACGCCGTAGACCTGTTTCACCCAGCGCGAAAAATGAAACGGCGTCTGAAAGCCGCATCGAAACGCGACCTCGCCCACCGTCAGGCCCGTCTCGCGCAGCAGCTGCGCGCCGCGGCGCGTCCGATTTTCCCACACATAGCGCAGGGGCGTCGTGCCGAGGTGGCGCTTGAACAACGTCACGAGTTGCGTGGGCGAAACGCCCGCGGCCGTGGCCATCGTCGGCAGGTCCGTGCGCTCATGTCCCTCCTGCCCCACCCACGCCAGCGCACGGCGCAACGCATCCGGCTCGTCGGTGTCGCGGCGCGCATTGCGCGCATCGGTGAACAGATACGCCTGCAACACCGCCAGCCCGAGCGCGTCGATCAAACCGTGAGATTGCGTGCCCGCCGTCAGCGGCATGCCGAGCCCCAGCTCCATCAGTTGCTCAAAACGGCGCGTCACCGGCAGCACCGGCGCCGCGCGCCGGCAGGCCACGCGCAGTTCCGCACCCACCAATTGCCGATGCACCGCGCACCAGGTGTGATGACTTTTGCGCTCGCTCGAAAAGGCGAAGGTCTCGCGTCCACCCGGGCGCAGCAAAGTGACCTCGCCTGGGCCCACTTCCCGCACCACCCCGTCGACTTCCACCCGCATCGTGCCTTCCAACAGCACGACCAACTGGTAGTCCGTTTGCACACGCGGACCAAACCGGCCGCCGGGTTCGTAGACCACATCGCCAAAGACCACCCGGGCCG
>JBMSWZ010000217.1:0-3800 GCA_049425105.1 Cephaloticoccus sp. | reverse complement strand
CGCCCCCCTCCTCATCCTCGACGCCGCACTCAGCGCCGTCGACGCCGAGACCGAGACCCTGATCCTCGATGCGCTCAAGTCCCGCCGCGGTCGCGCCACCACACTCGTCATCGCCCACCGGCTCGCCACCCTCGTGCACGCCGACCGCATCCTTGTGCTCGACCACGGCCGCATCATCCAGACCGGCACCCACGCCGAGCTCGTGACCCAAGACGGCCTCTACCGCCGGCTCTGGCAGATCCAGACGAGCGTCGAGTCCGATTTCCAAAAGGAGCTCTCCGGCTCCGAGTAATCCCGTCCCCCGCCTCCCATGCCCGCCCCCCTTCCGCTCGAAGACGATTTCAAGGCCAAGCTCGACGCCGGCCTGTGGTGGAAACTGTTCCGCCGCGCCTTTCACCTGAAGCGCTTCCTCATCACGCTGTTTGTCTGCGCGCTGATCCTCGCGGTCTGTGACGCCGCGTTCGCCCTCATCACGCGGTGGGTGATCGACGGCGTGGTGCGCGACGGCACCGCTGCACCCTTTGTGACCTACGGCGCCGTCTACCTCGGTGTCACCCTTACCCTGTCGTCGTGCGTCTGGCTGTTCATCTGGCTCGCCGGCAACATCTCCAACCGCCTTGCCCACGACATCCGGCGCGACAGTTTTGACCGGCTGCAGGAGCTGGAATTTGCCTTCTTCGACACGCGCCCGGTGGGCTGGCTCATCTCGCGCCTGACCAGCGACTGCGACCGCCTCGCGCGCACGATTGGCTGGGGCTTCCTCGACATCGTCTGGGGCCTGAGCCTCGTCTTCATGATCGCCCTCAGCCTGCTGATCCTGAACTGGAAGCTCGGCCTGATCATCGTGGCCGTCGTGCCGCCGCTCGCGATCGTGTCGCGCTTTTTCCAGAAGAAACTGCTCTTCAGCGCCCGCGACATCCGCAAATACAACTCGCAGATCACCGCCGCCTACAACGAATCCATCCAGGGCGTGCGCACCACCAAGACCCTCGTGCGCGAGGCCGAGAATCTCGGCGAGTTCAAGGACCTCTCCACCCGCATGTTCAACGCCGCGGTCCTCAACGCCCGGCAGAACGCGGTCTACTACCCGCTCGTCCTCACGCTCGGCAGCCTCGCCTCGGGCATCGCCCTCTGGCGCGGCGGCTGGCTCACCGCGCAGGGCGACCTCACCATCGGCACGCTCGTGGCCTTCGTGAATTTCGCCGGCATGTTCTTCAACCCCATCAACCAGCTCGCACAGCGCCTCACCGAAATCCAGGCCGCCCAGGCCGCGGGCGAGCGCGTGATGAGCCTGCTCGAAACCACGCCCGCCATTCAGGACAGCCCCGCCGTGCGCGCCCGCCTCGCCGCCGCCAAGCCGGCGCCGGGCCTCGCGGCCGACGGCCTGCCTGCCAAGGTCGACTCGATCGAGTTTCGCCACGTCACTTTTCGCTACAGCACCGGCCCGGTCGTGCTGGAGGACTTCACCCTCAAGGTCGAGGCCGGCCAGACCATCGCGCTCGTCGGCCCCTCCGGCGGCGGCAAGAGCACGATCGTCTCCATGGTCTGCCGCTTCTACGAACCGGTCGCGGGCGAGATTCTCATCAACGGCACGGATTACCGCGAGCGCTCGCTGGCGTGGCTGCAGTCGCAGCTCGGCATCGTGCTGCAGACGCCCCACCTCTTCAAGGGCTCCATCCGCGACAACATCCGCTACGGCCGGCTCGAGGCCACCGACGCCGAAGTCGAGGCCGCCGCGCGCCTGGTCAACGCCCACGACTTCATCGCCGAGCTCAACGGCGGCTATGACGCGTCCGTCGGCGAGGGCGGCAACCAACTCTCCACCGGCCAGCGCCAGCTGATCTCGTTTGCGCGCGCCGTGCTCGCCAATCCCCAGATCTTCGTGATGGACGAGGCCACCTCATCCATCGACACCGAGACCGAGCAGCTCATCCAGCGCGGCCGCGAGTCGATGCTGGCCGGCCGCATCAGCTTCGTCATCGCCCACCGCCTCAGCACCATCCGGCGCGCCGATCGCATTCTCGTCATCACCAAGGGCAAGATCGAGGAAAGCGGCACCCACGAGGAACTGCTCCGCCGCCGCGGCCATTACTACGAGCTCTACACGAACCAGTTCCGGCGCGAGCGCGAGGAAGCCGTGCTCGCCGGCGGCGACGCCTGAGCCACGCCCCGCTTGGCAACCTTCCCGGCGCATGCATAGTCCCCGCATGCGCCGGTTCCTGCCCCTCGCCTTCGTCCTCCTGCTCCTTGCCGCCTGCGGCCGGCGGGAAACCCCCGTCGAGGCCGCCCAACGGACGCACACCCTGCTCGTCGGCAACGCCGCCGAACCCGGCGACCTCGACCCGCACCTCGCGTCGATCCTCACCGACCAAATCATCATCAACACCCTCTTCGAGGGCCTCACCGTCCTCGACGAGGCCACCACCCGACCGCAGCCCGCTGCCGCGGAGCGCTGGGAGACTTCCGCCGACGGACTCACCTGGACCTTCCACCTCCGCGCCGGCCTGAAGTGGTCCAACGGCGAACCCCTGGGCGCCGATGACTTCGTCACCGCCTGGCACCGCGCCCTCAACCCGGCCTTCGCCGCCGACAACGCCTGGTATCTTTTCCCGCTCAAAAACGCCGAGGCCTACAACGCCGGCACGATCACCGACCCCGCCGCGGTCGGTGTGGCCGCACCCGACGACCGCACGCTCGTGCTCACGCTCGAGCGTCCCACGCCTTACCTGCCCGCCCTCATCTCCCTTCCGGCGTGGTTTCCGCTCAACCCGCGCAACCTCGAAAAGTTCAATGCGCTCGCGCAGCGCGGCCAACCGTGGACGCACCCCGGCAATCTCGTCAGCAACGGCGCCTATCAGCTCGCCGCCTGGGAGCCCAACGTCCGCATCGCCCTCGACAAGAACCCGCGTCATCGCGACGCCGCCGCCGCGCAACTGGAGCACATCGTGTTTTTGCCGATCGAGAAATCCGACGACGAGGAACGCAACTACCGCGCCGGCCAGATGCACGTCACCTTCACCTTGCCCGTCACCAAGCTCGCCACCTGGCGCGAGCGGGCCCCCGAGCAGCTGCGGGTCGACCCGCTCCTGCAAAGCAATTTCCTGCGCTTCAACGTCACGCGTGAACCCTTCACCGATCCCCGCGTGCGCCGCGCCCTGTCGCTCGCCCTCGACCGCGACCTGCTCGCGCGCTCCGTCTTGCAGGGCAGCCGCCTGCCCGCCGCCTCGCTCACCCCGCCGCACACCGGCGGCTACGATGCGCCCGACTCCGTGCACGTCGACGTCGACGCCGCCCGCGCCCTGCTCGCCGCCGCCGGCCACGCCAATGGGGCCGGCCTGCCCGTGATCGAACTCATGGTGCGCAACGACGAGATCATGCCGCGCCTCGCCGAGGCCATCCAAGCGATGTGGAAAACCGAGCTCGGCGTCACCGCCACGATTACGCAGGTGGAGCAGAAAATCTGGATCCAGAACCAACAGACCCTGAACTTCACCGCCTGCCTCTCCGCCTGGACCGCCGACTTCCCCGATCCGGTCACCTTTCTCGAACTCTTCACCGGCAGCGGCGCTTACAACTGGACCGGCTGGGCCGACGCCCGCTACGACGCCCTCCTCGCCACCGCCGCCGTGACCAGCGACGAATCCGCCCGCTTCGCGCAGCTCCACGCCGCCGAATCCCTCCTCCTCGCCGCCGTCCCCATCGCCCCCCTCTACTCCGGCGCCCAAACCTACCTCGTCCATCCCTCCGTGCGCGGCTGGACCGCCGCCCCCCTCGGCTTCCGCCGCTTCCAGCTCGTGTCG
>JBMSWZ010000216.1:0-3812 GCA_049425105.1 Cephaloticoccus sp. | reverse complement strand
GTGCCCATGCGCGAGCGCAAGCTCTTGATGGACGCGCGCGCCGACGCCTTTGTCACGCTGCCTGGCGGCTGGGGCACGCTGGAGGAGATCATGGAGATCCTCACCTTGCGGCAGCTCGACGTGGTGAAAAAGCCCTGTGTCTTCCTCAACCAGGATGGGTTCTACGACGACTTGTTGCGGATGTTTGACCGGATGCTCGCCGAAAAATTCTTCAAGCCGTCCAACATGGATCTCTTTCGCGTGGCGACGACCGTGCCGGGGGTTTTTGACGAGATCGAGGCCGGCCGCACCGCCAAGGCCGAGGCCAAGTGGTTCGAAACCAAGTGATGCCTTCCTTTTCTGTCATTCTGAGCGCAGCGAAGAATCCAGTGCCGTGTTCGTATGCGGTTGTCCTGATGGCTTCCTCGCTGCGCTCAGTATGACAAACGAGTTTTATGCATAGAGCCGCTGTCTTGAAATTGCTGCGCGCCCACCTGACCCGCGACCTCGCCGCGCACGAGGCGGAGATGACACGGGCGACGATCGCCTTTGTCGAGGCGCACGAGGACTGTTTCCTGCGCAGCCAGCTGAGCGGGCACCTCACGGGCTCGGCTTGGATTGTCGATGCCGCGCGCACCCGCACGCTGCTCACGCATCACCGCAAGCTCGACAAGTGGCTGCAGCTCGGCGGCCATGCTGACGGCGATCCCGACTTGCTCGCGGTGGCGCTGCGCGAGGCGCAGGAGGAGGGCGGCATAGCGAATTTGAAGCCGGTTAGCACCGCGCTCTTCGACATCGACCGGCATCGCATCCCGGCTCGCGGCGCGGAGCCCGAACACTGGCACTACGACCTGCGCTTCATGATCGAGGCCGACCCGGACGAGCCGCTGGTCGTGACCCACGAGTCAAGGGACTTGGCATGGGTGCCCGTCGCCGAGGTCACCGCCCTCAACCCTGAGGAGTCGATGGCCCGGATGGTGCGGAATACGGCGGATTATCGATAAAGGGCAACAATCTCGGTTTCCCGCACCCAGCCAGTCTGGCCGTTCGGGAACGTGAGGCGCACCCAGCCGAGGAAGGTCTTGTCGGCCGTGCCCATTGCACCGGGGGCGAGCGGCGTGGTTTGCTGGGCGGTATCGGCCTCGGTCGGAATCGAGTAGAGGGTGCCGCCGCGCCAGACGATGACGGCGTTGCGCTCCGCGGCCACGCCATACGCGGCGCGGCCCGTCACGGCGGTTGCCGCCACCGCGATGCCCAGGGCCAATCCGGCGAAGGCCGGCCAGCGCAGCCACCGCGGACCGTGGCCGTAGGCGCGAAGCAGCAAAGCGAGGAGGGCGGCGGCTCCGAGAGCGGAGCCGATGATCAGCCAGCGTTCCCAGCCCGCCGGTGACGCGAGGCGGGCAAGGTCGGCGCGCGGGGCCGAGGCCAGCAACGGCGCGACCGCGTTGGGCGTGTAGCCGGCCTTGCCGTAGGCGAGGGAGAGATTCCAGCGGGCGTCGGCGGGCGACTGCACGAACGCCGCGGTCGCCTGGGCGGCAGCCTCGCCCCAGCGGTCTTGCTGCGCGAGGGCGAGCGACAGGTTGTGACGGGCGATCCAGTCCGTGGGCGCGGCGGTCACGGCGGCGCGCCAGGTTTTCTCGGCAGCGGCAAAGTCGCCTTGTGCATAAGCCACGGCGGGGTCGGTTGCGGCGTTGGTGCGGGGAGCGGCGAAGGCCAGGGTCAGGGCAAAAAAGAACGGCAGCAAATGCCGCGGCTGCAGGGCGCGCCACCAAGCGGTGCCAGGGACTTTGACAGCCACGACCGCGGCCTGGGCGCGCGCGACCCAGTCGGACGGCAAGGCAACGTTGTCGCCGTAAAGCGCGCGTTCGCTTTCGAGCCAAAGCGTGCGCCAGGCGTCGTTCGGCAGCGCGGGAGCGGCCGGGGCGGCGTGGCGCAGCGACCAGAGTCGCGCGGCTGCATGTTGCCAGCGCAGCAGGAGCGATGCGATTGGTGCTGGCTCGGCGCGTTGGAGGTCGGCCAAGAGTGCGATCAGCTCGCGGCGTGCCTCACGGCGCGGCCGTTGCGGATCGCGCTCGCGGGCGCGGTGCCAGGCGAGGCCCAGCCACGCGATCAGGAGCAACGCCAAGGGGGCGAGCGCGGCGGCGACCAAGGTGTCCCTCGCGGCGAAGGGTCGGGCCGTGACCGCGGCGCCGGCGAGGGGGTCGCGCGGGATGCCCAGCGGATTCTTGGCGGCGGCCGGAGCCGTGGGAGCGGGTGCTTCGTCGGCCGTCGGCTCGGTCGTCGGCGTGATGTTGAAACGCGGGGCCGCGGCAGTCGCGGTGACCGTGATGGTGGTGGCCGGAGTGCGCGCGGTCTCGTAGGTGCCGGTCTGCGGATTAAAAGTGGTAAACTCGACCGGCCCGAGGGTGTAGGTGCCGGGCTTGGTCGGGACGAGGACCACGTCCTCGGACAGCGTGCCGTCGAAAAGCTTGCCTTCCTCCATCGTGCGCTTCGCCTGCGGCTGCACGATCTGGAAGTCCTTCGAGACGGAACGTGGTGGCAATCCGGCCAGGTCGGGCCAATTGCCTGAACCGGCGAGGGTGAGGGTCCAGGTAATCGGTTCACCCACGGCGGCGGTCGTCGGCACGACTTTGGACTCGAGTTTGAACTGACCGACGGCACCAGTGAAGGAGGCGGGCGCCGGGGCGGGCAGGGGTTGCACGCGGATCTCCGGTCGGTCGGTCGTGACGGCGACCTGCTCGATGCGTTGCTGTTGGAAAAGTCCGAAACCGACGGTGCCGAGCGCGAGATTGAGCAGTTGCCGCACAGGTTGCGGTTTCACGGTGCCCGGGGCCTTGGCGTAGGCGCGGGTGCGGAAAAGGATGTTGAGGCGGGACTCGCCGTTGCGGGACGATTCGGCGGCGGCGGGCTTGGACCAATCTTCCGCGAGCAGCGGGGAGGCCTCCCATTCGATCTGGTCGCCGAAATTGCTAAAGCTGCGGCGCGCGACGTCGATGGAGTAGGTCAGCGGAAAGACTTCGCCGGCCCACACTGTGGTCTCGCCGGCTTGCAGGCGGGCTTTGATGTCGCGCTCCGGGCTGGGGCGCACGGTGCCGGTGGCGTAGGCGGGAACCGTGATGGCGCCGTGATCCGTGCTGACCGCAAAAGCCGGGATCTCGACCGACCCGGGCGTGCGAATCTGCAGGCGATACGACAGGATGACGGAGTCGGTGCGCGAGAAGTTGATGATCGAGGTTTGGGTCGATTGTCCGCGATAGGTGAAAGTCACGCCGGGCACATCGGGCAGGGCGGGCTTGGCGGCCGGCTTGCAGTCTTCGAAGACGAGCTGGAGATCGGCGGGATCGCCCGTGCCGGCGTCGGACCAACGCACGCGCTGGGCGGCGAGCGATGCGACGCACGCGAGGAACAGGAAAAGGAAGCGGACGCTGCGCATGGGGTTCACCATTTTTTGCCGGCGTTGCCGGCGGGTTTCTCAGGTTTGCCTTCCATCATTTGAAAGAGGGTCGCGGGCGAGTCCTGGTCGCGAATCTTCTGGAGCTTTTGCAGGGGCATGGCGAGGGCCGGGTCGGTGTTGGCGGCGGTGCCTTCTTTTTTCTCCGGCGCGCCGCCGACCTGCTGCATCTCGCCGGACTGCGACGAAGGTTCGGGCGGCGGGGCGGATTCGTCCATGTCGCCAAAGGCCGACTGACCCTGTTTTTGGCCGGCCGATTGCTTCGGCTCGAATTCGTCGCCGGAATCCTGGGACTCGGACTCGCCACCCTGCGGATTGCCCGAAGACTGGTCCTGTTGAGGTGTCGAAGCTTCCGACGAATTGGATTGGTCCTGCTGGGACG
>JBMSWZ010000215.1:0-3814 GCA_049425105.1 Cephaloticoccus sp. | reverse complement strand
TGCGATCGCGGGCAGCCTGGGCGCGGCGCTCCTGCTCAGTCGCGGCGGCCGCGCGCAGCATCGGTGCGGCCCGGCGCTGGGCCTAGCCGCGGGGGTGATGGCGGTCAGCACCTTTTTCCTGCTGCGCGGCGGGATGGCGGAGAGCGGGCTCCTGTTTCTCTTCGGCGCGATGGCGGCGACGGCGCTGGTGGTGGGCGTCGTGTCGGGCGGCACGCTATATCGCACCTTGTTTTACCTGCCGAATTTCACCGCGGGCGTCGCGACCTTCGTGTTGTGGAAGAAATTGTATCAACCCAATGTGGGCCCGATCAACCAAGGCCTGCGCCCGGTGCTGGAGGGCCTGTCGGCGTGGGTGCGGGACATGCCGGGCCTTTTTGCGTTTGGGTTGCCCTTGGTGGCCTTTGCGTTGGCGCTGGGGGTGGTGCTTTGGCAGGTGCGCCGGCTGCGCGCGGCGTGGGATCTCAGCGAAGCCGGCACCATCGCGGTGTCAGCCGGATTACTGGCGCTCGGAGCGCCGATAATCCTGCTCGTATTCTGGCTGGGGGCCGGGGCCGGCACGGCGGCGCTGGCGGTGGGCGCGGTGCTGGCGGTCGTGTTTGCGCACATCCGCCGCCGCCCGCAACCTTGGGGCCGGCTGAAGGCGGCCGACAAGGGCTTGGGCACCGAGGTGGCGCTGGCACTCCTACTGGTGCCGCTGCTGTTGATGCTCGGCGCCGCGATGGTGATTGGCCCCGGCCTGCCGGTCGTGGCGCTCTCAGGCATCGAGCCGCCGGACTGGATTGGGAGCTACCATTGGGCGAAGCCCTCGCTGATGATCATGATGCTGTGGGCGGCAATCGGCTCGAACAACATGATCCTGTATCTCGCCGGGCTCAGCAACATCCCGCCCGAGCTGTATGAAGCCGCGGACATGGATGGCGCCACGTCGAGCCAGCGGTTCTGGCACATCACCTGGCCGCAACTTGCGCCGGTGACCTTCTTCATCTGCATCATGGGCGTGATTCACGGCCTGCAGGGCGGCTTCGAGATGGCGCGGGCGATGACCCAGGGCGGCCCCGCGGGGGCCACCACCACGCTGAGTTATTTCATCTTCACCGAGGGCTTCGAGACCGGGCGGCTGGGCTACGCCTCCGCCGTGGCCTGGGTGCTGTTCGCCTTGGTTTTCGGTCTCTCGCTCTTCAACTTCAAATACGGCAATCGCCATGTCGACGACTAGCGGCCCGCCCAAACCCGGTGGCAGCCTTGGGCTGCACGTGCTCCTCGTCGCCATCAGCCTGGTGATGGTGGCGCCGTTCGTGTGGATGCTGCTGACCAGCTTCAAGACGCTGGCGGAGGTCGGGGCCTCGGGCTGGATGCCGGCGGACTTCCAGTGGCACAACTACGTTGAGGTCTTCCAAGTCATCCCTTTCCTCCGTTTCATGGCCAACAGCCTGGTGGTGGCGGGCTGGGTGACGGCGCTGCAGGTCCTGACCAGCGCGATGGCGGCCTACAGCTTTGCGCGCCTGGAATGGCCGGGCCGGGACCGCGTTTTCTTCCTCTACCTTGGCACGATGATGCTGCCGGGGTTAGTGATGCTGATCCCGAACTTCGAGAACATGGTGAAGTTCGGACTCGTCGACACCTACCTGGGCTTGGTGCTGCCGGCGGCGTTCAGCGCCTTTGGCACGTTCCTGCTGCGCCAGTTCATGCTGGGAATTCCGCGGGCGCTCGACGAGGCGGCGGAGATCGACGGGGCGAGCAAGTGGCAGATTTTCTGGGACGTCATCCTGCCGCTCAGCCGGCCCGGGCTCGTGACGCTGGCGATCTTCACCTACATCGGGAACTTCCAGAGCTTTTTCTGGCCGCTGGTGATGACCAAGAGCGTGGATCGTTACACCCTGCCGGTGGGCCTGCTGTTTTTCGACAATGAGCGCGGCCAGGCGACGCATCTGCTGATGGCCGGCGTCACGATGTCCGTCGTGCCGTTGATCATCGTGTTCATCCTGCTGCAACGGCAGTTGATCCGCGGCATCCAGATTGGTGCGGTGAAAGGCTGAAGTTCGAATTCGGAAGCCAGGAAACCAGGAATCAGCAAGGATAGGATCGGGGCTTTTTTCATCTCCGCGGATCGGTGCCTCTGCGTGAGATGCTCGAGATAACAGCGCTGGGATCCCGCCACTGGCGCCGCGGCACCCGGGTTCAAAGTTCTAATGTCCTCGCGCCAAAAGCCCGGACTAATCTTCTCATGGCTTCCTGGTTTCCGAATTTGCGTCCGGCGGTGGCGGGCCGGCGCTGGCGCGTCATTTGAATGGGTCGGCCTTGGCCACGGCGGCGGCGGCGCGGGCGAGGGCGTCGGCGAGTTCGGCCGACTTGATGGGCGTGCCAAGATAGTCGTTCATCCCGGCGGCGAGGCACTGTTCGCGGTCACCCTCCATGGCGTTGGCGGTGAGGGCGATGATCCATGGGCGGCCCTCCTGCACGAATTCTGTCCGGATGCGCCGCGTGGCCTCAAGGCCGTCCATCTCGGGCATCTGCACGTCCATGAGCACGATGTCGTGCGGACTATTACCTGTATTTGCTCCGCCTAATGGTGCGGTCAGCCGAGCGGAGCCGAGTGGGATCGTCCGTCGCCGGTCATTCGGCCGCCGCGCAATTCAGCCAGGTCCGCCCATGGCGAGGGCGGCCAGGCGGGCCGATTGCAAAGGATGACCACGGGTCAGCGTTGGCGAGCCGGGACGGGTTTCAACCGTTGGTGCTGGCGCGTAAACGGGGCGTAGGTTTCGGGCCGCCGGTCGTTGCGCATGTCGATGCCCCAGACCCAGTCGCCGGGGCGGGTGAACATTTCGGCGATGCGCGGGGACGCGAGGTCGATGGTGGTCAATGCGATGCCGGGATGCCGGCCGGCGTCGGCCAGGATGACCGCGTCCGGCGCGATGATGCTGCTGCGGCCGAGCATCATGCCGGGCATCCACGAGCGATCCTCGGGGCAGCCATACGACACGGGCACGTGGTGTACGCCGTTGTGGATGGCCGGGGCGCGCATGAGGATGTCCATGAACTCGCCGCCCCAACCGCTCATGAGGTGCGGCCAATAGACGATCTCCGCGCCGTTGAGCGCGAGGCAACGCGCACTTTCGGGGAACGAATTGTCGTGGCAGATCTGCACGCCCACCCGGGCGCCCTTGACCGTGAACACGGGCCACTCGTCGCCGGGGACCACGCCGAATTCCTTTTCATGCTCGATGCAGTGGACCTTGCGGTAGCGCCCGACCTCCTGGCCTTTTTCGTCGAGCACGACGGCGACATTGCGCACCCGGCCGGCTTCGAGCGCGAGGAGCGGGGCGATGATGCCCATGCGAAACTGGCGGGCGATCGGCGCTAACCGCCGGAACATCTCGGCCTCTGCGTCGCGCACCAAGCGCGGGACGTTGGTGTGGTGCAGGTCGATGCCGACGGCGTTGAAGATCTCGCCGACCCCGGCGAGATCGGCGCCCCGGCGCCCGGCCTCGGTGAGCCAGGTCACGGCGTGGTCAAAGTTGGCGCGCTGGCGCGCGGCGGGCGTGCGGCCCGGCGCGGCGGACGGCAGTTGCACGGCGGCGAGGGTGAATGGGCGCTTCATTGGGGCGATGATGTCGGATCGGTGAGGTCGAGCAACTCCAGGGTGTGATCCGCGCGGCTGACGAGCAGATGGGCGTCGCCGATGGGCAGGACCTGCCGGCAGTCCAGCGCGACCGTGGCCACGATCGCCCAGTTCACGTCGAGCCGCACGATGCCACGGCGGGTGGTGGCGATGATCTCGCCGGTGGCGGTTTGGTGCACGCCTATCACCGGATCG
>JBMSWZ010000214.1:0-3848 GCA_049425105.1 Cephaloticoccus sp. | reverse complement strand
GGGCGCCACCACCCCCGCCGAACCCACCCACGACTCCGGCGCCGGCATTGCCGCCCCGGCCGCCGTCGCCGCCGGTGCTGCCGGTTGAACCAGACGCGGCGAAGAAGACACCGCCGCCATTGCCGCCGACCCCACGACCCGCGAGTGGTGGGCCATCAACGAACCCTGTCAGGAACCAATCCCCACCCGCGCGCCGGGTGAATGGTGGGCCGACATGGAGGAACTCTTTCACCACGACTGAACCCCGCCCGCCCGGCATTCGCTCATCGCCGTCCCCATCCCCATGCCCCCGGTCACCTCCACCCCGCCCCCGCATCTCGACTACTCCCTCACCGGCGTAAACGCCGCCACTGCCGTCGAACGCGGACTCGCCGAGGCCGACTGGTATCAGTGCCCGGTGCCCCGCGCCGAGATGCGCAAGCTCCTCGAGCGCCGCGACGGCCCCGCCATCCGCGACACGCTCATCTGGTTCGCGCTCATCCTCGGCAGCGCCTACGCCACGTGGCTGCTCTGGGGTTCGTGGTGGGCGATCCTGCCGTATTTCGTCTACGCCACCCTCTACGCCTCGACCTCCGACTCGCGCTGGCACGAGTCCGAGCACGGCACCGCCTTCAAGACCGACTGGATGAACCGCGCCCTCTACGAGATCGCCTCGTTCATGGTCATGCGCGAGTCCGTCCTGTGGCGCTGGAGCCACACACGTCACCACAGCGACACCATCATCGTCGGCCGTGACCCCGAGATCGCCGTCCCGCGCCCGCCCAACCTGCGCCGGATGTTTCTCGGCGTTTTCAACCTGCCCGTCTACCAGCGCTACTTCACGCAGATCCTGAACCACGCTGCCGGCCGCATGCTGCCGGACGAGAAAACCTACATCCCGGCCAGCGAGTTCCCGAAGATCTACTTTCGCGCGCGCCTCTACGTGCTCATTTACGCGACGTCGATCGGATTGGCGCTCTACACCCAGAGCGTCCTGCCGCTGCTCTACGTTGGCCTGCCCAACATTTTCGGCACCTGGCTCATGCTCGTCTACGGCTACACCCAGCATGCGGGCCTCGCCGAAAACGTCCTCGATCACCGGCTCAACTGCCGGACGGTCTACATGAACCCGATCCACAGGTATCTCTACTGGAACATGAACTACCACGTGGAGCACCACATGTTCCCGCTCGTGCCGTATCACCATCTCCCGCGCCTCCACGCGCTGGTGAAGCACGACATGCCGGTGCCCTACAACAGCATCGCCGAGGCCTTCCGCGAAATCATCCCTACCGTCCTGCGCCAGGTGAAGGACCCCGGCCATTACGTGCGCCGCAAGCTGCCGCCGCCGCCCGCGCGCCCGCCCGAACCCGCCGTCGGTTTCGCCGACGCCACGCCCGACGCCGAGGGCTGGATCGAGATGTGCGCCGCCGCCGATCTGGGCCCCGCCGACGTCATCCGCTTCGACCACGGCCATAAGACTTACGCGCTTTATCGCGATGAGGCCGGCGCGCTCTACGCCACCGACGGCGTGTGCACGCACGGCAACACCCACCTCGCCGACGGCCTCGTGAAGGGGAAGATCATCGAGTGCCCCAAGCACAACGGCCGGTTCAACCTCGCCGACGGTTCCCCCGCGCACCCGCCCGTCTGCCGCGGCCTCGCCACCTATCCCCTGGAAGAACGTCGCGGCCGGCTCTGGCTCAACGTCCGCCAACCCGGCGGCGCCGGCGCCCGCGAGCCGCAGACCTTCACCTTCCGCGTGGTCTCCAACCGCAGTGTCGCCACCTTCATCAAGGAGCTAGTGCTCGAGCCCGCCGACGCCGCGCAGAAGCCCGCGTTCACGCCCGGCGACTACCTCCAGTTCAACATCCCCGTTTTCCCCGAGCTGAAGTTCGCCGACTTCGACATCCCCGAACCCTTTGCTGCCGTATGGCGCGCGCAGCACGTCTTCGACCTCGTCGCGTCCAACTCCGCCGCGCGCCGCAACAACTACTCGCTCGCCAGCAACGCCGCCACGGAGTCCACCCTCCGCTTCAACATCCGCATCGCCACGCCGCCCCCGGGCCAGGACTGCCCGCCCGGCGCCGGCTCGGCCTACATGTTCAGCCTCAAGCCCGGCGACACCGTCACCGCCATCGGCCCCTTCGGCGACTTCCACCTCAAGCCCACGCAAAAGGAGGCCGTCTACATCGGCGGCGGCGCCGGCATGGCCCCGCTCCGCGCGCACCTGACCCACTTGTTCGAAAACGAACACACGCACCGCAAGGTCAGCTACTGGTATGGCGCGCGCTCCCGGCAGGAGATTTTCTACGCCGACTACTTCGAGGGCCTCGCCCAACAACATCCCAACTTCAGCTTCCACCTCGCGCTCTCCGCCCCATTGCCCGAGGACCACTGGACCGGCCCCACCGGCTTCATCCATGAGGTCGTGCTCAACCAAGACCTGCGCGACCACCCCAATCCCGCGGCGGTGGAATTCTACCTCTGCGGCCCGCCGCAAATGATCAAGGCCTGCACCCGCATGCTCGCCGACCGCGGCGTCACCCCGCAGCAGATCGCCTTCGACGAATTCTAGCCGGAGTTTTTAAACACAGAGGACGCAGAGAACACAGAGGTCGGAGGGACTAAAAGAACCGGAAGCGACCGTGGCCGCGATTGGGGAGAAAGAGTAAGAATAAGAGAACGAGAAAGATTCTGAGGGTATTCTCTCTGTGTCCTCTGCGTTGAACCCTGTATTTGCGGTTTACCGCCACTCCTACACCAGCTTTCCTCGCCGCATGCTTCCCCGCTTGTTTTGCGGACTCGCACTACTCACCGGCATCGGCCTCCACGCCCAGGAAACCCCCGTCGCCTTCACCGGCGCCACGATCATCCCCATCACCGGCGAGCCGATTGAGCACGGCCTCCTGCTCGTGCAGCACGGCAAGATCACCGCCGTCGGCCGCGCCGCCACGGTGCGGCTCTCGGCCGATGTGCAGGTCATCGACGTCACCGGCAAGGTCATCATGCCGGGCCTCGTTGACTCACACAGCCACATCGGCGGCGGCAGCGGCGGCGACAGCTCCAATCCCATCCAGCCCGAGACCCGCGTGCTCGACTCGATCGACGTGCGCGATCCACGTTTCCAAAAGACCCGCGCCGGCGGCATCACCACCGTCAACGTCATGCCCGGCTCCGGCCACCTCATCAGCGGACAGACGCTTTACCTCAAACTCCGCCCCGCCCGCACCATCGACGACCTGCTCATCACGTTGCCCGACGGCTCGCCCGCCGGCGGCCTCAAGATGGCCAACGGCACGAATTCCATGAAAGGCAAAAACGGCTTCCCCGGCACCCGCGCCAAGTCCGCCGCCCTGGTGCGCGAACAATTCATCAAGGCCCGCGAGTATCGCGACAAACTCACCCGCGCCGGAGACGATCCCGGCAAGCGCCCCGACCGCAACCTCGCCTTGGAGGAGCTTGTCGAGGTCCTCGACGGCAAGCGCATCGTGCAACATCATACGCACCGGCACGACGACATCATCACCGTCCTGCGCCTAGCCAAGGAATTCGGCTTCAAGGTCGCCCTGCACCACGTCAGCGAGGGTTGGAAAGTCGCGCCCGAGATCGCCGCGGCCGGCGCCGCCTGCTCCATCATCGCCATCGACAGTCCGGGTGGAAAACTCGAGGCCCGCGACCTTAGCTTCAAGACCGGCCGCGTCCTCGAGCAGGCCGGCGTCACCGTCGGCCTGCACACCGACGATGGCATCAACGACTCGCGGCTCTTCCTCCGCTCCGCCGGCTTGATGGTGCGCGGCGGCATGAGCCGTGCCGGCGCCCTGCGCGCTGTCACCCTCGCCAACGCCGAGATCCTCGGCCTCGCCGAT
>JBMSWZ010000213.1:0-3859 GCA_049425105.1 Cephaloticoccus sp. | reverse complement strand
CACGGCGCTGGACATTGAACGCAAGTTGGCGGAGGCCTGCGTGCCGTTGCTGGCGCGCACGCTGCCGCAGCTGGCGGAGGGAAGATTGCGGTTTCAAGCGCAGGACCACGGCTCTGCCACGTTCTGCCGTCGTTTGATTAAGGCCGACGGCGTGCTCGATTTTGCGGCTCCGGCGGCCACGCTCGCGGCCCGGATCAACGGCTTGTTTCCGTGGCCGGCCTGCACCAGTGAACTGGCCGGGCAGGTGGTGAAAATCGGTCTGGCAGACTGTGCGGAGGGCGCGGGCGAGGCCGGGGTGGTGCAGGGAGTGGATGACCAAGGGCTGTTGGTCGGGACCGGTGACGGGCTGGTGCGGTTGCGGCAGCTCCAGCGCCCGGGCGGCCGGATGCTGCCGGCGGCGGACTTTCTGCGCGGGCAGCCGGTGCCGGTGGGCACGCGTCTGCCGCCCAAGCCGATGCCGGGGCTGGTAGGTTCGGTGCCTTTTCGCGCGTAGGGTCTTGTTTTCATGCGGCATTTTGCCAATGCTACGCGCCCATGTGGATTCGCTCTCTCCTGGTTTTCTCGTTCCTCGCCTTGGCTGTGCGCGGCCAGGGCACATCGCTGCAGTATGAATTGGCCAATTTGCGCGAGGATGTGCGCGGATTGGTTCAGCGAGTCGGGGAATTGACCCTCCGGGTCGAGCAACTCGAGCGCGAGAACTCCGCGTTGCGCACCAGTGCCGATTCGGCCGCCCAGAGCTTTGCGACGGTGGCCCAGCTCAACGACGCCGTGGCGGATCTGAACCGCACCTTGAAGGCGGCGGACAACGCGTCGAAGAACGACGTGATGCAGGAGGTCAATCGCAAGTTGGCCGCGCTGGCCAAGCAGACCAACGCCGCGGTCGAGTCCGTGGCCAAGGGCATGGCGCAACGGCCGGCCGTGCAGACAACATTTTCCGACAATTTTTCCCAGGAGGGCACGAGCTACACGGTGCAGCGGGGCGACACCATTTCCTCCATCGCGCAAAAGACCGGTGCGCGCACCCAAGACATCATCAATGCCAACAAGATTGGCGACCCGACGCGCTTGCAAGTGGGTCAGACCCTCTTCATTCCCGCGGCGAAGTAACCTCATGTCCGCCGCCCCCAAATCCCGTCTCGGTCGAGGCCTTGGCAGTCTGATCACCAAGGCCGCCCCTTCCACGCCGCCCGCGGCGCCGAAGGACTCGCCCGCACCGCCTACGCCAGCCCCGGCACCCGCCGGCGCCCCGGGTTATCAGGAGATCGCCGTGGCGGCGGTCCAACCCAGCCCTTAT
This sequence comes from Cephaloticoccus sp., assembly GCA_049425105.1. GTDB lineage: Bacteria > Verrucomicrobiota > Verrucomicrobiia > Opitutales > Opitutaceae > Cephaloticoccus. The sequence goes on along the minus strand of JBMSWZ010000213.1, from coordinate 2,565 downwards.
CAGGCGCGCAAGGTGTTCACGCCAGAGCAACTCCGTGAACTCGCCGACAGTATCCGGGCGGAGGGGCTTTTGCAGCCAATCGTGGTGCGCCGGACCGGTGACCAATTTCAGTTGATCGCGGGCGAGCGCCGCTGGCGCGCGTTCCAGGAACTCAAGCTCAAGACCATTCCGGCCCGTGTCGTTCAGGCGAGCGATGCGTCATCAGCTGCCATTGGTCTGATCGAGAACCTGCAGCGGGAGGGCCTGAATCCGATCGAGGAGGCCCACGGTTACGCGAGCCTGATTCGCGACTTTGACCTCACTCAGGAGGCCGCGGCCGATCGGGTGGGCCGGAGCCGGGCGAGCGTAGCCAACAGTCTGCGCCTGCTTTCGCTGGATGGGGAGCTCCAAGGCTTTATCGGCAAGGGCCTGCTTACGGTGGGTCACGCCAAGGTCTTGCTGGGGGTGACGGATGTCGCGCAGCGCGCGCCGCTAGGCCGACGCGTCATCGAGGAGGGGCTGAGCGTCCGCGCCACGGAGAAGCTGGTGCAGGAAGCCGGCAAAGCAACCGGCCCCAGCCGCGCCGGCCGGGGTAAGTCTGCTCCGAGCCGCGACGCTGGCGCGGTGGCCGACATTGAGAAAAAGCTGACATCGCATCTCGGGGCGCGCGTGGCCGTATTGCACAGTCCGAAAAAGGGCCGCATCGTGATCGAGTATCACGGCAACGACGATTTGCAGCGCGTGCTGGAGAAAATCGGCGTGTCGCTCTGACCGCCTAGAGGCCTTTGGCCGCGTTGGCGGGCGGCAGGAACTTCACCGCCTGCAGTCGCTTCACCAGACTCTTGGTGGCGGCTGCGGCGGAGTCATCCAACCCGCGGCGCAGTTCCCATGTGCGGCTGGCCGTCGTCATCCATTGCGGTGCCGTCCCGGTAAAGATACCGAGGGACTGGTCCGCCTCCCCGGTCTTCAAATTCGAACTAAACGTGCACACCACATTGCCCACGCGATCCGCCCGCCACTCCATCAAGGTGATGGAAAGCACGGGGACGCCGGGCTGGGCGTCATCGAAGCGATGGAGGGACTCGATCGCACCAACCAAACCGGCCTTGCGCAGCGCCTCCGAAATGCGCCCGTGAAACGAGTTGGTGATGTCGGCCTCGTGCAGGGCATCCCAGGCGGGCGGGGTGCTGATGCTCAGATAGAGGGCAGGCGCCGGCTTGCTTTTGGCGACAAGGCCGGTGGCAGCCACGCTGGCCGCGATCAGGCCAAGCAGGCTCCAGCGGAGGAAAAATGCGGGTTTCATGCGGGGCAACGACAGGGAACACGCCGTTTTGTTTCCCCGGGGAACCCCGGAAGCCCTGCATTGACAAAACGGCGGTTCGCCCGATTCTGTGACCCTTTACCATGAGCATTCTACTCGGGATTCTTACCTTCATCCTCATCCTCGTTTCCGTCGTTCTCATTCTGCTGGTGCTGATGCAGAAGGCCAAGAACGACGGTGGCGCTGGTGCGGCCCTCGGCGGCGGCATGACGGAATCGGCCTTCGGCGCGGACACCAACAACGTGCTGAGCAAGAGCACGATCAATGCGACCATCGCCTTCTTCGTCCTCAGCTTCCTGCTCTATCTCGGCCACCTCTACCAGCGGAATCACGCGGCCGGCGCGGAAGATTCCCTGCCGACGATTGACGCTCCGGCGGCGACAACGTCGGCCCCGGATGAGGCATCTGCCCCGACGGTCGTTGTGCCCGCCCAGTCGAGCGAGCAGACTGCCGGCAAGTAACGCCCCACGTGGCAAGCTCAGCCCCAAGCACGCCCGCCCGGCTTTGGCGGGCGTTTTTTCTGGCCACCGCCCTCGCGCCTCTGGGCTGGGCAGGCCCGCCGTCGAAGTCGACGCCCGTGTCGCCAACTTTTGTGCAATTCGGCGAGCCGGACCAGGCCAAGGGGGTCGAGATTTTGCGGGAGTTTCGCGGACTGGGGATTGCCGGCGACTACTACCTCGAATTCGACCTGACTTTTCTCCCGCGGCGGGGCGATGCCGTGGTTTACCGGGGGCGCCTGTGGGGCAGCCGTAATGCCGACGGTCCAATCTCCCGTGTCGTGTTGGAGGACGGCACCGGGGGCGTGCGCAAGCTGCTGATCCAAAACGGACCGGTGCCGGGCGCTTGGTGGTGGGAGGACGGGATGGGCGCCCCCAAGGCGCTGCCAGAGTCTGAGATTTACGCCCCGCTGCTGCCCGGAGCGGAGCTGACGCCGTTCGACCTCCTGATGCCCTACTTTTATTGGGAGGAATTCAGGTTTGAAGGCGTGAGCAAGGTCTTGGGCCGGGCGGCTCATACGTTTCTGCTGCGTCCCCCGCCGGGTGACCCGGCCGATGGCGGCAAGCTGGCCGGGGTCCGAGTGCAACTCGATACGCAGTTTCGCGCCATGGTGCAGTCGGAGTTGATCGGGCCGGACGGCGAGCCCTACAAGAGCCTGACGCTCCGGGATCTGAAAAAGGTATCGGACCAATGGATGATAAAGGTCGTCGACCTGCGGAACGAGGTCACCCGGGACAAGACCCGCTTTGAGGTGCGCCGGGCGGCGC
>JBMSWZ010000212.1:0-3868 GCA_049425105.1 Cephaloticoccus sp. | reverse complement strand
ACGCGGCCTTCTTCGCCCTGGAAGTCCCGCCGCTCTTCGGCGTCATCAGCGCGCTGGTCGCGGCCTTTGTCTTCGGCATCGGCATCAGTGCGAACAATAGCGAGACGTTGCGCACGGTCTTCGCCCAGGGTTGCGACGTGATCGAACGGCTGCTCGCCAAGGTCATCATCCCGCTGCTCCCGCTCTACATCGCCGGCGTGTTTGCCGCGATGGCCGCCGATGGCAGCGTATTCACCACCCTGCACGCCTTCGGCACGGTGCTCGTGCTCGTCGTGATCATGCACTGGGTCTGGCTCTACGTGCTCTACATCACCACCGGCATCCTCAACGGCCGGTCGCCCCTGGAGCTGATCCGCACAATGTTGCCGGCGTATTTCACCGCCCTCGGCACCATGTCGAGCGCCGCGACCATTCCGGTCACGCTGCGCTCGGTGAAGGCCGCCAAGGTCAGTGAGCCGATCGCCAATTTTGTGGTGCCGCTCTGCGCCAACATCCACCTCTCCGGCTCCACCATCACCATCGTCACCTGCACCAGTGCGGTCATGTTGATGAGCCCCGGCGTAGAGATTCCTTCGCTGCTCACGATGCTGCCGTTCATCATGATGCTCGGTGTCATCATGATCGCCGCCCCCGGCGCTCCCGGCGGCGCGGTGATGTCGGCCCTCGGCCTGCTCACCTCGATGCTCGGCTTCAACGAGCAGCAGGTTGCGCTCATGATCGCACTCTACCTCGCGCAGGACAGCTTTGGCACCGCCACGAACGTCACCGGTGACGGCGTCATCGCCGTCTGGATGGACCGGTTCTTCGGCAAGCAGGTCGCAGCGGGGAACTGAAGTGGTCGCATGTCGGGGGGGGGGGGGGGGCGGCCCCCCCCCCCCTACAATGCAAACTTCCGCGTGAGGTGCATCCGGCTAGCCGGGAGCACCGGCGTCCCGCCGGCTTCGTCATACCCGGCGGGGTTTGGAAACCCCGCCCTACAATCCGAACTCGGCCAGCGCGGCGCGATCGGTGATCTGCGTGATGGTCGGTTTCGCGGCCGACCAGTCGATCACACCGACCAGCAACCGGTAATACCGCAGCCCGAAATACGCGACGAGCCAGCGTTCGCCGCGGCGCCGGATGACCTCCATGCCGGTGATGTCTTCGCGCAACACCGTCGGCGCGACGTCCGGCCAGCGCAGCGGGTTGTCGGAGTCCACATAGCTCCACGCATGATGGCCGCCGAAAAAGAGCCGCCACCGCCCGTCGTCGAGGCGCTGCACATTGCTCGACTCGCACTGGTTCCACGCGTTGAAACCATAGACCAGGCCTTCGTCGCGCCAGTGGACCAGGTCCGACGACGACGCGCGCGCCACGCAGCCGTTGCCGTCTTTTTTTACCGCCGTGTAGTAGAGTTGAAACCGGCCGTCATGTTGGAGCACGTGCGCGTCGCGGCACGCCGCCCCGCCGCTGGTCGGGCAAAACGCCCACGGGTAGTTTTCCGGTTGGATCACGGGCGCATCGGCAGCGCGTTCCCAGTGGAACAGATCATCCGACACCGCCACGCCGATGCGCTGCGTGTTATCCGTCGCCACCCCGGTATAAAGCATCCAGTGCCGCCCGGCGTGACTGAGCACGAAAGGTGCAAAGACGTGGCCGTGGTCCCAGCCGCGCGGATCGATGAAGAAACACGGTTCATGCGTTTCCCACGTCACAAAGTTGCGCGTGGTCGCATGCCCAAACCAAATCTCGTTGCCCGGCAGGCAGCAACTCACGCCCGGCGTGCCGGCGATGTGATACAGGTGCCAGGTGCCGTCGACTTCGTGCAGGCAGAAGTCCTTCAGGTAGAACCCGAGCGGTGCGTAGCCGACACGCAGCCAGTCTTCCTGATGCGCCCGCTGCCGAGCCACCGCGTCGCGGTAGCACTTGCCGTCCATGTTTTCAAAAGTCATCGGAATCCAGGTTTTAAACCCCAAATAGACACAAATGGTCACGAATCACGGAGTAATGCCTGCAGCCAAGGCCCGGGTGCCGATGAATTTCCATGCGTGTAAATTCGTGTCTAGTCGTGGTTAAAAGCTGATGGTCTTTCACCGCTGCCAGCGGTCGTTCAACAGGGGGAATTGCGGGAACGGCGCATGCGGCTCGACCTGATACCAGAAGGCCGTCGAGGCGACATCGTCGGTGAGCGGCTGGTAGATGTGCCCCGGCCACCAGCCGAGCGTCTGCACCGTGACGCGCAGGTCCTCCGAAAAACCGATGCCGTCGAGAATGTGCCACCGGTAAAGCCCGAAGTAACGCGGGCCATCGTGGCCGCTCGTGTGCGCCAAAGGCATGCCGACGAAGGGCGTGCAAAAAGGCTCCTCGACCGGATCCTTCTTCGGGTCGCGAAAGAACCCCCAGGCGCCGCTGAAATAGTCTTCCGTGCCGTTGTCACAGATGGTCGGGAATTCGCCGTCGCCATCGAGGTAAAACTTTACCTCCCCCTCCCCCCACCAGCCGCGGGACAGCGCGGTCCACGCGAGGTAGGTACCGACGTAGAGCCCGCGCCCTTTCACGCCCTCGAGGATCGTGTGTTCCGGATGCTCGCGGCGCGTCAGGCTGCGGCGCCATTGCGCGTGGAAATACGCGGCATCCTCCGGCACCTCGTGCAGCTTGTAGAGGACCTTGTAGGCGATGATCTTGACGTCGGTCTTGTGCTCGTTGGTCAGCGTGATCCGGGCGTGACGGCGGAACGGCATCTGCCAGTAGCAGCTGCAGCCGCGATACGGGGCGACCACCACGGGCAGCGAATTCACTCCGTGCGGCTGGGTGTCGAAACCCATGGCAAAGAAATCCCCGAGCGGCGCTTCCACCGAGGGCACGGCCTCATCATCCCAATACATGCGCAGCACGAGCGGGCGAAACTCGTCGGCGCTGGCCGTGATCCAAAATTGGTTGATGCAACCCGGCCCGGCGATGTCGGCCAGCGTCGCGGTCTCGCCGGCCTTGAGGCTGATGAAGGGCCGGACCTTCCACCCGCGGCCGAGGTGCATCGCCGACCCGCTGTGCGGCACCATCGGGTCATCCGGATTGGGCTCCCACTTGGCGCCGCCACCTTTTTCTCCCGTGGGATTTTCGGCGTTGATCATGCGGGTCACGGCGCCGGATTGGAACGGCAGCAACCCGAGGAGGTTGTTCATGGCAAGGGGGTGCATGGGTTCACGCCCACCCAAGCCGGGCCGCCCCGGCGACGCAAGCGCGGCGCAAGTCATGCGAGGTTGCGCCAAGGCGAATTTGCCCAATGGTGTCGCCATGCCCGTTGCGCCCGAGTCCGCCGTCCACTCCCCCGTCGTCGTCGACTGGGGGCGCACGGATTATCTGGCGGCAACCGAGCGACAAACCGCGCTGGTCGCCCAGCGCCTCGCCGGCGAGATTTCGGACACCTTGGTTTTCACGGAGCACGACCCCGTGTTCACCGTCGGCCTGCGCCAAGGAGCCGACCGGCACCTCGTGTGGACCAGCGCACAACTCAGCCGCGAAGGCGTGGCAGTCTCCCCCACCAACCGCGGCGGCGACATCACCTACCACGGCCCCGGCCAGATCGTGGGCTACCCGATCGTGTCGCTGGAGCGCCGGCGCGACCTGCACGCCTACCTGCGCCTGCTCGAGCAGGTGTTGATCAACACCGCCGGTGCCTTCGGGCTGGCGGCGACGCGACGCGACGGCCTTACCGGCATTTGGCTCGGCCAGCGCAAGGTCGCGGCCATCGGCATCGCGGTGAAACGCTGGGTCGCCTACCACGGTTTCGCCCTCAACGTCGCGCCCAACCTGAGCCACTTCGGCGGGATTGTCCCTTGCGGCATCGCCGCGACCGACGGCACCGTGACTTCGTTCGCCGCCGAGTTAC
>JBMSWZ010000211.1:0-3870 GCA_049425105.1 Cephaloticoccus sp. | reverse complement strand
CGCCGCCGAGGGTGCAATGGACGCGTCGAACATCTTCAAGCCGGCGCTGAGCCGCGGTGAGCTGCAGTGCGTGGGCGCGACGACGCTCAACGAATACCGCAAATACATCGAAAAGGACGCGGCCCTCGACCGTCGTTTCCAGAGTGTCAAGGTCGAGCCCCCGTCCGTCGAGGACACGGTCACGATCCTGAAGGGCATCCGGAGCAAATACGAGGATCACCACAAGGCCGTCTTCACTGACACGGCGCTGGAGGCCGCGGCCAAACTCTCCGACCGCTACATCACCGGCCGGTTTCTGCCGGACAAGGCGATCGACATCATGGACGAAGCCGGCGCCCGCGCGCGCATCGGCGCGTTGGTGCGTCCGCCGGATCTCGAGGGCCTGAGCAAGGAGATCGACGGGGTCTGCGCCCAGAAGGAGAAGGCCATCGCCGAACAGCACTTTGAAGAGGCCGCGAAGTTTCGCGACCAGGAAAAGCAGCTGCGCGCCAAGCTGGAGCAGACCACCGAAGCGTGGCGCAATGAGCGCGACGAGAAGCGGGTCACCATTGACGACGACCAGATCATGCAGGTCGTCGCCTCGTGGACCGGCATTCCGCTGAGCCGCATGGAGAAAAAGGAAAGCGAGAAGCTGCTCTCCATGGAGGCGGAGATCCAAAAGGTGGTCGTCGGCCAAGACCTGGCCGCCTCGGCGATCGCCCGCGCCCTGCGGCGTTCGCGCGCCGACCTCAAGGACCCGCGCCGCCCGATCGGCTCGTTCATGTTCGTCGGCCCCACTGGCGTCGGCAAGACCGAGACCGCCAAGCAGCTGGCCGCACAGATGTTCGGCAATCAGGACGCGATCATCCAGATCGACATGTCGGAATACATGGAGAAGTTCGCCGTGTCCCGCCTGGTCGGCTCGCCTCCGGGCTACGTCGGCTACGATGAGGGCGGCCAGCTTACCGAGGCCGTGCGCCGCAAGCCCTACGCGGTGGTCCTGTTCGACGAGGTCGAGAAGGCCCACCCGGACGTGATCCAGCTGTTGCTGCAGATTCTGGAGGATGGCCGGCTGACCGATTCGCTCGGCCGGACCGTGGATTTCCGCAATACGATCATCATCATGACCTCAAACGTCGGGGCGTCGCTTCTGCAGCGCCAGACGTCGATGGGCTTCGCCGCCGCCGCCGCCGATCCCAACGACGCCGAGAAGATGCGCGAGAAGGTGATCGAGGAGTCCAAGCGGGTGTTCAAGCCCGAGTTCCTCAACCGGATCTCGGACATCATCTTCTTCCGACCGTTGGAAAAGGCCGACTTGGTCAAGATCGTCGACATCGAACTGGCGAAGTTCACGAGCCGGTTGTCGGAGCGTAAGCTCTCGATGGAGTTCACCGATGCCGCCAAGGAACTCCTAGTGGAGAAGGGCTATGACGAGAAATACGGCGCGCGCCCGTTGCGCCGGGCCGTCGAGAACTGCCTCGAGGATCCGCTCGCGGAGGCCATCTTGCGCGGCGAGATCAAGTACGGCGAACCCGTCGTCGTCGATCGCGACGGCAACAAGCTGTTCTTCCGGCAAAACACTCCGCCCGCCACCACTGAAGTCGCGTCCTGACTGGGACGCGCCTTCAGCGCTGGGCGGGTCGAAGCACGTCCAGCGCGGTCAGGGCTGCGGCGTTCCGTGATTCGACGCCGAGTTTGCGAAAGACGTTCTCCACGTGCTTGTGCACGGTTCGCACGCTCGTGCTGATGATGGCGGCGATGTCCGGATTGCTCTTGCCCTGGGCGATCCAGTAGAGGACCTCGGCTTCGCGCGGGGTGAGATTGAGCGCCAGCAACGCGCCCGGACCGAGCTCGGCACTATCTTCGCTCACACTGAACATGGCCAAGTCCCGTCGATCCCCGTCGGCAAACCGCCGCAGATTGAGGCCGCCCGCGCCGGACTCCCAGCCGGCGGGCAGGGTATGGCCGTCAAAACCGGGCAGGTGTTTGTGCAGCAACGCCTCGGCGAGCCGGTCAACTGCCAGTCACAATCGAGGCGACGAATGAGCCGAGTGCGGGCGTGGTGTGGTCGCCGGGCAGCCATCCTGCTACCAAACGGCTTTCCGGCGCCGGTCCGGTCAGCGGCCGGAAGACCACTTCCGGCGGCAGAGTATGCGCCTCTGCGGGGGTGATGAACGTGGCGCCGAGGCCCGCACGGACGAGCCCAATGGCGTTGGCGCGCGGCCAAATCTCTTCAACGATGGTCAGGACCACGCCAGCGCTGGCGCACACCGCGAGGATGCGATCGTAGAACCCGGGATTGAGGTGACGCGGAAACAGGATGAACGGGACTCCGGCCAAATCCCGCAGGCGCACCGCCTTGGCCTTGGCCAAATGATGATCGGCGGGCAGGAGCACACCATTGGACTCCTGTAGCAACTGGCGCGTCTTCAAGCCGGCAGACATTGCTTGCCCGGGATGAAAGAAACCGCAATCCAAGGTGCCGTTGCGCAGGCCGGCGAGCTGGTCCGCCGTCGGGGATTCGCTGAGCTCGATGCGGATGGCCGGGTGTTTTTGGACAAAGCGCCGCAGAATGGCTGGCAACACGGTGGCCATGGCCAGGCCGGTGTAGGCGAGGCGGATGCGACCTTGTTCCCCACGGGCAATGGCGCGCAAGTCGTCCGGCAAGCGCTGCAGCCCCTGGAGGAGGGGCGTAGACCGATGCAGCAATGCCGTGCCTGCCGCCGTCAATTCGACCCGCCGCCGCGTTCGCGTGAACAGGGACACGCCGAGGCCCTGCTCAAGTCGGGCGATCTGCCGGCTTAGCGCCGGCTGGGCGATGCCCATTTGCTCGGCCGCTTTGCGGAAATGCAGGTGCTGCGCCACCGCGTGGAAATTGGCCAGCTGGCGCAAGTCGAAGTCATATTGATACGTTTCAGGCATCAAAAATACAAAATTAAGTATTTCTCGGCATTGCAATGCTTTGCTACGGTATGGGCCCGCCGGCGCTTGGCCGGTGCAGTCATCGACCTTCCCATGCCCAAATCCCTTTTTGAAAAAGTCTGGTCGGCGCACGCGGTGCGCACTTTGGCGAATGGCCAGACGCAGCTGTTGATCGGCACGCACCTCATCCATGAGGTGACCAGCCCCCAGGCGTTCGGTATGCTGCGTGACCTCGGGCTTAAGGTGGCGATGCCGCACCGCACGTTTGCGACCGTCGACCATATTGTGCCGACGGACCAGCGCACCGAGCCGTTCAGTGATCCCCTGGCTGACCAGATGATCAAGGAGCTGCGCAAGAACTGCGCCGAGCACGGCATCACTTATTTTGACCTTGGGTCGGGCAAGCAGGGGATCGTCCACATGGTCGGTCCGGAGCAGGGCATCACCCAGCCGGGCACAACGATTGCTTGCGGCGATTCCCACACGAGCACCCATGGCGCGTTTGGCGCGATCGCCTTTGGCATCGGCAGCAGCCAGGTGCGCGATGTGCTCGCCACCCAGACGATTGCACTGAGCCCGTTGAAGGTTCGCCGCATCAATGTCACGGGCCGCCTCCGGCCGGGCGTCTATGCCAAGGATGTCATCCTGCATATCATCCGCACCCTCGGGGTTAATGGCGGCACCGGTTTCGCCTATGAATACGGTGGCGAGGTGTTTGACCGATTCTCGATGGAGGAGCGCATGACCGTGTGCAACATGTCGATCGAGGGCGGCGCGCGCGTCGGCTATGTCAACCCGGACGAGATCACGTTTGCCTACCTCAAAGGTCGCCCTTACGCGCCGTCCGGGAAGGCGTGGGATGAAGCGGTGACGCACTGGCGCTCCGTGGCGAGCGACCCGGGCTGCACGTATGACGACGTGGTGACGATCCGCGGCGAGGACATCGCGCCCACGGTCACCTGGGGCATC
>JBMSWZ010000210.1:0-3873 GCA_049425105.1 Cephaloticoccus sp. | reverse complement strand
CACGATCGGCACGCGGCGGCCCTCGCCGAGGTCACCAACACGTTTCGCGAAATGAAACTGTTCTTCCTCGGCCCACCCGGCGCCGACGGCCGGTTTCACGCGCGGGTGCCGAAGGAGTTTTACGTGTCGCCGTTCTCGGACGTCGACGTGGCCTTCGATTTTCAGCTCGGGCCCGCGGGCGACATCCTCGACGTGCGCATCGACGACTACACCGACGGCGCCCGCACGTTCACCAGTTCCCTGCACGGGACGGCCCGCCCGCTGGACGACGCCCACCTGCTCAAGTTTGCCGGCAAATACCCCCTGCTCACCCTGCAGGTGATCTTCCTGATCCACTGGCATGCCTTGCGGTTGTGGCTGAAACGCGTTCCATGGTTCGCCAAGGCCGCACGCCGCGAGGACCAGCGCGGCTTGTATCGCCCGCACGCCTCGCTTCGCCCGAACTCCGACGCCGCATGAGCCAGAACCTCTCCGCCTCCGATGCCGCCGGCCTCCCGGCCGCCCGGCCGTCCCTCTACCGTCGCGCCGTGCTTGCGGCTTTCCGTGACCTGCCCCGCGGCCGCCTGCGGCTCAAGTTTCCGGAGGGTGGCCACGCCGAGTTTGGCGCGCCCGCCGGCACTGCCCTGCCCTCCCTGCCCGCCGACATCCCCGCCGCGGCGGAGCTGACCGTGCACCGCGAGGCTTTTTTCAAGAAGTGCGTCCTCGCCGGCGACATCGGTTTTGCCGAGTCCTACATCGACGGCGACTGGACCACCCCCGATCTCGCGGCCGTGCTCGCCTGGTTCATCCACAACCACGACCACGCGCCCACGCTATCCGGCTCGCGCCGCGCCGCCGCCGGGGCGCTCAATGTCCTGCGCTTCTTCAATCGCGTCGGCCACCTGCTGCGCCCCAACAACCGGCGCACCGCCCAGCGCAACATCAGCGACCATTACGACCTCTCCAACGATTTCTTCGCGCTCTGGCTCGACCCCACAATGATGTATTCGAGCGCCAAATGGGCCCACCCGGATCATTCGCTCGAGGAGGCGCAGCGTGAGAAAAACGACGCCCTCTGCCGCCGGTTGCGGCTCAAGCCCACCGACCACGTGCTCGAGATCGGCACCGGTTGGGGCGGCTGGTCGCTCCACGCCGCCCAGACCTACGGTTGCCGCGTCACCACCGTCACCATCTCCCGCCAGCAACACGATTTGGCGCAGCAACGCATCGCCGAGGCCGGCCTGCAGGACCGGGTCAAGGTGGAGTTCCGCGACTTCCGCGATCTGGAGGGCAGCTACGACAAGATTGTCTCCATCGAGATGATGGAGGCCCTCGGCCACCGCTACCTGCCGGACTTTGCCCGCACCATCGCGCGCGTGCTCAAGCCCGACGGGCTCGTCGCCCTGCAGTTCATCACCTGCCCCGATGCGCGTTACGGCGCCTTCCGCCGCGGCGTGGACTTCATCCAGAAACACATTTTCCCCGGCTCGCTCCTGCTCTCGCTCAACCGCGTCAACGAGCAGCTCACCCGCGCGGGCGGCTTCTGGCTCCACGAGGTCGAGGACCTCGGCCGCGACTACGCCCGCACGCTGCGCACCTGGCACGAGGCCTTTTTTGCGCGGCTCGACGACGTCCGGGCGCTCGGCTTCGACGAACGCTTCGTGCGCAAGTGGAGCTACTACCTCCGCTACTGCGAGGCCGCTTTTGCCCTCCGCAATATCTCCGTCGTGCAAACCCTCCACACGCGACCCAACAACCTCGCCTTCTGACCATGCTCTGGTTCCTCCGCCTCCTGTTCATCACTGTCATCGTCTCGATGCTCGCCGTGATCGGCTGGGCCTCGAGCCAGTGCGCCCTCTTCGCCATCCCGCGCGAGGTCACCACCCACCCGTGGTTCCTCGCCACGCTGCTCGACGCCTACTGGGCCTTCATCACGTTTTATGTCTGGGTGGCCTGGAAGGAGCAAAGCCTCGGGGCGCGGGTGCTGTGGTTCATCGCCATCATCCTCTGGGGCAACTTCGCCATGTCGCTCTACCTGCTGGTCGAGCTCTTCCGCATCGAACGGGCGGAGCAAATCCGCGAACTCCTCGTCACCCGCCGCCCCGGCCGGGTGGCGCTGCCCGCGACGCTCACCGCGCTGGGGGTCGTGGTCTACCTGCTGGGCGCGCAGCACTTGTGGGCGTGAACTCGGCCGCCCCGGACAACGCCCTGCCCGTCGCGGCAAGCCGGTCGTTTTGGCAGCGAAGGATTGTCGACCCGATTGTCACTCAGCTCACGCAGGGCATCAGCCCGGATCGCATCGCCCTGACCCTCGCGGTCGGCGTCGCCGGCGGACTCTTTCCGTTCCTGGGTTTCACGACCCTGCTTTGCTTCGTCCTAGCCCTGGCCCTGCGGCTCAACCAGCCGATCATTCACGTGGTCAACCAAGTCCTCTGGCCCGTCCATCTCACCATGGTCGTGGTCTACATCCGCGCCGGCGCCTGGCTCTACAGCGCGGAGGCGCTGCCCTTCAACCCGACCGAGGTCACGGAACTCTTTCTCCACTCCCAGCGCGAGTTCTGGGCGCGCTTCGGCCTGATGGGCCTGCACGCCTTCACCGTCTGGCTGCTCACCGTGCCGGTGATCATCGCCGGCCTCTACTTCCCGCTGCGGCCCGTGCTGCGCCGGCTCGCCGCCAACCGCCCGACCCGATGATTACGCTCCTCCTCACCGCCACGCTGGCGCTTTGCGCGCTGTTTGCGCTAGTGTATCTGCTCGCGCGGAAGCTCGACAACTACGGCGTCGTCGACGTCGCCTGGGCCTACGCCTTCGCCCTGCTCGCCGCCTACTATGCCCTCGCCGCGGCCGGGTGGCCCGTGCGCCGGGCGCTCATCGGCAGCCTCGCCGGCCTCTGGGGCCTGCGGCTCGGCACGCACCTCCTCCGCCGCGTGGCGGGCCATCACCCGGAGGAAGACGGACGCTACCAGCAGCTCCGGCGCGACTGGGCGGCGAACTTTCACGCCCGCATGTTCGGCTTCTTCCAGCTACAGGCCGGGTCCGTGGTCTTTCTCGGGCTGCCGTTTCTGCTCGTGGCGCGGAACGGCACCGCCGGCTTCCATCCGCTCGAGCTCGCCGGCACGGTGGTGTGGTTGATCGCCCTCGCCGGGGAGGGCCTGGCTGACGCCCAGCTCAACGCCTTCAAGCGCGACCCCGCCAACCGCGGTCAGGTCTGCCGCCGCGGGCTCTGGCGCTACAGCCGGCATCCCAATTATTTCTTCGAGTGGCTCGTGTGGGTGGCCTTTTTTCTCTTCGCCCTGCCCGCCGCCGGCGGCTGGATCGCAATCCTCAGCCCGGCCTGCATCCTCTGGCTGCTCCTGCGCGTAACAGGAATACCCATGACCGAGGAACAAGCCGTCCGCAGCAAGGGCGACGCCTACCGCGCCTATCAGCGCACCACCAGTGTCTTCGTGCCGTGGTTCACCCGCCCCGACCCGCATGATCGACACTCTGCTTGAAAAAAATCTCCTGCCTGACCGCCTCGTGCGCTTCGGCATCCGGCGCCTGCTGGCGCAGCGCCTGCGCGACGAAACCGCGCGCTACGACCGCGCCGCCTACGTCGCCGACCTGAGGACCCGCGCCCTCGCCGAACAAACCGACGCGGCCAATACGCAGCACTACGAGGTGCCGACGGCGTTTTACCGGTATTGCCTCGGCCCGCGGCTGAAATACTCCGGCTGCCTCTACCCCACGGGGGAGGAGACGCTCGCCTTCGCGGAGGAGCAGATGCTCGCGCTCTACGTCGAGCGGGCCCAACTCGCCGACGGCCAGGAAATCCTCGAGCTCGGCTGCGGCTGGGGCTCCCTTTGCCTCTACAACGCCGCCCGCTTCCCGCAGGCGCGCATCACCGCCGTCTCC
>JBMSWZ010000209.1:0-3886 GCA_049425105.1 Cephaloticoccus sp. | reverse complement strand
CATGGGCGGGGCCTGAGGCGGTGGGGAGGCGGTTCGCCAGTGATGCGGACAGGGCTTGGTGCTCGCGGCGGGGAGCGGAATCCCCGCCCTACAACATCATGTTGTCGATCAGCCGGGTTTCGTCGATCCAGGCGGAGATCACCATCTGGCACTCGCCGGGGGTGACCTCCCGGACGGGCTCCATGGTGACGGGGTGGACTATCGAAATGTAGATGACCCGCACCCGGCGTTGCTCGCCGAGAATGTGGGTGGCCTCGGCAATGAGCCGGTCGGGGCTGCGCACGCCGGCCGCGGCCATCTCCTTGGCCTTGGTCAGGGCGCGATAGAGAGAAAGCGCTTCCTGGCGCTGGCTGGTGGTGAAATCGCGGTTGCTGAGCAGGCAGGCGAGGCCGTCGGGATCGCGCACGGTCGGCACGACCACCACCTCGGCGTCGAACGCGAGGTCGCGGATCATCTTGCGCACGACCGCCGCGCGCTGGGCGGTCTTTTGGCCGAAGTAGATCGTATCGGGCCGCACGACGTTAAGCAGCTTGGCGGTCAGCGTGGTGACGCCACGGAAGTGCGCCGGCCGCGACACGCCGCAGAGGGGCTTGGCGAGGGTTTCCTCGGCCACGTAGGTCGAGTAGCCCGCCGGGTAAATGGCGTCGCCCGCCGGCGCAAACACCACGGTCGCACCGGCTGCCTCGCATAGTTTCCGGTCGGCGGCGACGTCCTGCGGGTAGTTCGCCATCAATTCGCTGGGGGCAAACTGCAGCGGGTTCAGGAAGGTCGCCACGACGACGACGTCCGCTTGGGCCGCCGCCGCGCGGATGAGCGCGGCCTGGCCGGCGTGCAGCCCGCCCATGGTCGGGGCGAGGGCAATGCGACGCTTCTCGGCGCGCCAGGCGGCGGCCAGTTGTTTCATTTCCGGGACGGTCTCGACGATTTGCATGGGCGGATGACGCGATCGGACAACGTCGGGCTTGAACTAAGGTCAGCCCGCCGGTTTCTTCAAGATTTTCGCTGCACCGCCGTCCCGCTGCGGACAAAGGCGGACCACCGACTCGCTGCCATAACCCATTTTACCTCCCATGATTCGCATCAACGAAAATTACACCAAGCTCAAGGCCTCCTACCTCTTCAGCGACATCGCCAAGCGCGTGAACGCCTACACCCGGCCAACCCCGACAAGCCCATCATCAAGCTGGGCATCGGCGACGTCACCGAGCCCCTGCCCCCGGTCTGCGTCGAGGCGCTGCATGCCGCGACCGACGAGATGGCCGACCGCGCGACCTTCAAGGGCTACGGCCCGGAGCAGGGTTACGCCTTCCTGCGCGAGGCCATTGCGAAGCATGACTACGCCGCCCGCGGCTGCGCGATCGAAGCCGACGAGGTCTTTGTGTCCGACGGCTCAAAGTGCGACTGCGGCAATATCCAGGAAATCTTCGGCACGGACATCCGCCTCGCCATTCCGGACCCGGTATATCCCGTCTACGTCGACACCAACGTCATGGCCGGGCGCACCGGCGCCAATGTCGACGGCCGCTACGCCGGCGTGACCTACCTTGAGAGCACGCCCGACAATGGCTACGTGCCGTCCATCCCCGCCACCGGCGCGGACCTGATCTACCTCTGCTTCCCCAACAACCCGACCGGCGCCGTCGCCACCAAGGCGCAGCTCGAGGCCTGGGTCGCCTACGCCAAGGCCAACCAAGCCATCATCCTCTTTGACTCCGCCTACGAGGCCTTCATCCGCGACCCCGAGATCCCCCACTCCATTTACGAGATCGAGGGCGCGCGGGAGGTCGCCATTGAGTTCCGCAGCTTCTCCAAGATCGCAGGCTTCACCGGCACGCGCTGCGCCTACACGGTCGTGCCGAAGGCGCTCCAAGCGTTCGACAGCGCCGGCAAAGCCCACTCCGTGCACGCGCTCTGGAACCGCCGCCACACCACCAAGTTCAACGGCGTGGCCTACCCCATCCAGAAGGCTGCCGCCGCGATCTACACCGAGGCCGGCCAGGCGCAGACCAAGGCGCTGTGCGACTTCTACCTTGGCAACGCCAAGCTGATCCGCGACGCGATGACCTCGCTCGGCTACTCCTGCATCGGCGGCGACAACGCCCCCTACATCTGGATCAACACCGGCAAGGACTCGTGGGCCTTCTTCGACGACCTGCTGAATCAGGCCCAGGTCGTCTGCACGCCCGGCGCCGGCTTCGGCAAGTGCGGCGAAGGCCACGTGCGCATCAGCGCGTTCAACTCCCGCGCCAACGTCGAGACCGCCCTCAAGCGCATCGCGCAGGCGCTGAAGTAAGCTTCCCGACTTCCCGTTAGCTTTCAGGCGGCCTGCGGGCCGCCTTTTTTAGGCTCACATTTGCGCGCGGCGCGGCGCCGCGCCGGAATTGAGATTGCGGGAAACCGCCGGGGCTTTTGCATGGCGCGGCCATGCCCGACTTCCTGACGCCTGATTTTCTCGCCGTGCTGCTGATCTTTGCGGGGTCGGCGCTGGCCCAGGGAATCCTCGGCTTTGCCTTCGGCATCGTGGCCATGACGCTGCTGCCGCTGGTGCTGGGGTTTCGCGACGCCGTCATCCTGCTCGCGGTGCTGAACGCGGCGGTCATGTCGTTCGCGTTGTTCTGGCAACGCGCGTCATTCCGCTGGCGCGACGCGCGGTTCCTGCTCGGCGGCTCGCTGGTCGGCATCCCCATCGGCGCCTACCTGGTCGGTGCCCTGCCGGAGCGCGTGCTCTACCTGCTGCTCGGTGGCACGATGCTGGCGATCAGCGTCAAGCAGTTCATTCGCCGGCGTTCCGGACCCAAGCCGTCGAAACCGGCCTGGGAACTCCCCGTCGGCCTGGCTTCCGGCATCCTCGCCGCCGGGTTCAACATGGGCGGGCCGCCGCTCGTGGCCTACATCTACTCCCGCGACTGGGCTCTCGACCAAGCCAAGGCCGTGCTGGCTTCCTGTTTCATGGTCACGGCGTTTGCGCGCCTCGGATTTATCGGCCTGTCCGGTGTCAGCCTGCCCGACATCTTCAAGCTGGCGGCCGTCCTCCTTCTGCCGACCGTCGCGATGCTATGGGTCGGCATCAAGGTCGGCCACCGCATCCCGCAGCGCTGGTTGCGACCGGGCGTGTTTTTCTACCTCGGCGTGATGGGCGTGCTTTATCTGTTCAAGCGCTGAGCGCCCTACGGTTCAACGCTCCGGCAGGGCCGCCAGAATATCATCGCCCAGCGCGCCAATGGCCGCGCTCAGGGCTTCCACCAACGCGCCGTAATCCTCGCCGTCCCACGCGGTGTCGATGGGGCCGAACGCCCGCCGCGCAACCACGCGACCATTGTCGCCCGGGACGGTGATCTCGACGGTCGCGGCAAAGCGCGCGGTCTCGGTGCCACCGGTGCGAACGCCTTCGCAGCGACTGAGGGTAACGGTGATGTCGAAGTCGCGCTTTTGATCGAAAGGAAACCCCTCCGCCAAGACTCGGCCCACTTTCGGGCTGGCCAAGAGATGGTTGCGCACGAGCCGCTCAACCCCCGCGCCCAGCGGCTCCGCCCAGCACGCGAGGTCGTGGTAGGCGATCTCGTTGCCGCGGCGGCGGACGACGATCGAGCCCTTGTCGAGGTAGGCCGGCAAGGTGACGTGCTTCAGGCCCAGCACCAGGGGGTTCGCCACCGGCGTGGCGGGCGGGGCGGCGGGCTCGGACAACACGAAGTAGCGCGTGCGGTCAGCCTGCGGCTCGGGGACGACGGAGCAGCCCGCGAAGCCCAGCAGGCCGGCGAGCATCCAAAGGGCGGCGGATCGGGTCTTCATGGTCATTCGGGAAGCTTGCGGCCCGAGAGCAGGGCTTGCGGATTGCGTTCGAGGAAATCGGCGAGCCGCTGCACGGCCTCGGCCGCGGCGGTCAGCT
>JBMSWZ010000208.1:0-3887 GCA_049425105.1 Cephaloticoccus sp. | reverse complement strand
GTTTCGTGGTGGCCTTGAGTGTGCCGCTCACCCTGCGTCTCTTTCGTTCCACCTCCGCAGCCTGATCGTTCCCTGTCCAAACTCCTCCGCCATTCCCTCATCGCATTGTTGCTGCTGCTTCCCGTCGTCTCCCGGGCGGCCCTCGAAATTGGCCAGCAGCGCGAGCTTTTCGTCGACCGTTACCTGATCGACCGCCTCGAAGGCACCAGCCTGCGCCTGCACGAGCCGCACTACGTGGCGCCGGCGATTCTGTTCAACGACCCGTGGGATCGCGATGCCTCCGGTTACGCGACAGTCATTGTGGATGACGGTCTCTATCGCATGTATTACCGCGGTGGTCCGCGCGACATGAGCGCCGGCAAGTCCGAGGGCGCGACGTCGTATTTCTGTTATGCAGAGAGCAAAGACGGCATCAATTGGGTGAAACCCAAGCTCGGCATCGTCGAATTTGAAGGCTCAAAGGAAAACAACATCCTGCTCGCTCCGGCGCCGCGCGACAACCCCTGGACCCAGAGCATCAGCCCGTTCCTGGACAACCGTCCCGGCGTGCCGGCCAACGAGCGTTACAAGGCCGTGGCCGGGCAGTGGCCGCAGGGCATCTACATTCTGGTTTCACCGGACGGGCTACATTGGAAAAAGTGGCATGAGGACCCTGTTTTCAAGAACGGCGCGTTTGATTCGCTCAACGTCGCATTCTGGTCCGAGACCGAGGAGTGTTACGTCCTCTATTTCCGCACCTTCACAGGCTGGACGGATTACTCCTCGAAGTCTTGGGGCCTGTCGGGCTACCGCACGATTTCACGCACAACCTCGAAGGACCTGCTGACTTGGACGGAGCCGGAGCGGATGAGCTTTGGCAACACGCCGCTCGAGCATCTCTACACCAACGGCACCCGGCCGTATTTCCGCGCGCCGCAGATCTACATGGCTACGCCGATGCGCTTCGTGCCGGGCCGGCGGTTCCTGACCGACGAGGAGATGGACGCGCAGCAGCTCGGCAAAGGTTTCCGGGCCATTTCGGGCCCGACCCACAGCATTCCGAATGAAGTGACCGACACCGTTTTCATGACCAGCCGCGGGGGCAGTCGTTACGATCGAACCTTCATGGAGGGGTTTGTGCGCCCCGGCCTCGACAAGGGCAATTGGGTCTCGCGCAACGGCGTGCCGGCGACGGGTTTCGCCCAGACCGGTCCGACCGAGATGTCGATTTACGTCGGCCAGAACTACGTGCAGCCCACGGCGCACCTCGGCCGCTACACGCTGCGCCTCGATGGCATCGGCTCGGTGCACGCGGACTACGAGGGCGGTGAAATGCTGACCAAACCGCTTACCTTCACGGGTTCCACGCTCACGCTCAATGTCTCCACTTCAGCCGCCGGCGGCGTGCAGGTGGAAATTCAGGAGGCCGACGGCGAGCCGATTCCGGGATACACGCTGCAGGAATGTCCGATCTTGGTCGGTGACTCGTTGGAGCGCGTGGTCTCCTGGACCATGGGCAGCGATGTGTCGAAGCTGGCCGGCAAGGCTGTGCGCCTGCGGGTCGTCCTGAAGGACGCCGACCTCTACGCCCTGCAATTCCGCGAGTAAGACGGGTGTGTCAGTGCTGTCGCCCTCCCCGGGGTACCCGGACGGCGACTATGCATTCAGGCCTTGGCCTCGAGCCAGCCGGTCATGCGGTCGAGCAACGCGGGGTCCACCGGTCGCTCCAGCGCGTCGAGGGCGTTATTGATGTGCGCGCGCGTGCGCGCACCGACGATAATGGACGTGACGCCCGGTTGGCGCAGCACCCAGGCCATTGCCAGGCGCGCCATGGATTCACCGGTTTCCTCACTGAGGGCCTTGAGGTTTTCCAAGATGCGGAAATTGCGCTCGCTGAAAAACACCTTGGTGTGCGCCGGGCTGATGTCGAACCGCGTGCCCTTGGGAATTTCACCCTGCGGTGAGTATTTGCCCGTGAGGAAACCTGCGGCGAGGGGGCTGTAGGTCATGGTCGCGATGTCGTGCGCGATGCAATAGGGTAGGAAGTCCTGCCGGATCGAGGCCTCGGCCAGGCTGAACGACGGCTGCGTCGCGCCCATGCGCTGCAGGCCGTGGGCGATGGCGGTTTCCTGCGCCTCGGTGAGCTGGGCGAGCGTGAAGTTGCTGCATCCGATGGCGCGGATGCGGCCGGCCTGCACTTCTTCGGTCAAGGCCTCCAACGTTTCGCGGATCGGCACGTTGGGGTAGGCGCAGTGCAGCATGTAGACGTCGACGTAGTCGGTCTTCAGCCGTTCGAGACTGCCGGCAAGGGCGGCTTTCACCTGCGCGCGGCTTCCGCCGGAATTGAACTTCGTGCAGATCTTCATCCGGTCACGGCAGCCGCGGGCGTCGAGCCAGCGCCCGATGATCTTTTCCGACGAATGCATTTCGTCGGAGACCTCGCGCGCGTCGTCGATCTGGTAGGCGTTGCGCCGGGCCAGACGGGAGTTGCCGCCGCCATAGGCTTCGGCGGTGTCGATTAGGTTGAGGCCGCGCTCCAGCGCGTAGTCGAGCAGGTCGCGGCTGGCGGCTTCGTCGATTTCGCGACCGAAAGGCACGCCGCCGAGGCTCAAGCGGGGTAAGGATGGGGCGGCCATCAGCAGCTTTCGTCGACCATGTGATTGATGAGCGGCTTCACGTTGTCGGGCATCTGCTCATAAATGGAAAGCGGCACGGGCTCCACCTGGGCGTCACCGCCGTTGGTGGCGTCGACGATCATGCGGCGCTCGCGGCTGCCGGGGCGCAAGAGCTGGAGGTTCAACCACCACGGGCAGTAGCGCACGAGCACCGATGCGCGGGTTGTTGGTGTGGTTCTGCGCCGTGGCGTGCCAAGTGCGGGCGTCGAAGAGACCGATGTCGCCGGCCTTGCCCTGCAGCTGCACCTCACCCTCGTAGGTGGCCATCGGATCGTATTCGCTACCATGGCGCGGCGCGATGCCGCGCTTGTGGCTGCCCGGGATGACGTGGGTGCCGCCGTTTTCCGGGGTGTAGTCGGTGAGCATCCACATCGTGACCATATTCATGAGCAGGTCGGGGAAGGGGGCTTGGATGTGCGCGCGAGCGTTCTGGTTGTAGGGCCAATCGGCGTGCACCGGTCCGCGCTTGATGCCGGGGCCGTTGACCAAGGCCGTGAGCATGGAAACCCGGACGTGCTCGCCGAAAAGGCGCCCCATGATCGCCATGACGCGCGGATTCACGAGGTAAGGGACCATGACCTGGTTTTTGCGCAGGAGGCCGGTGACCACGCCGTTGGGCGGGGGGAGGGAGGAGTGCTCCTTCACCGTGGCAACGATGGACTCCCGGACCGAGGCAACCTCGTCGGCGGGAATCACATTTTTCAGGACGCAGAACCCGTCCTTTTCGAGTGTCTGCAGAATCGTGTCGGTTTCGGTGGCGTCAGCGGCGGTCGTCATGGTTCTTTTCGGCTCTATTGGCTACGGGAACTAGGGATTGGAGTGGAACTGGCAAACTACGCGGGTGCGAAAAATTGAAACCGAGCGGGCAATCCGCATTGACACACGGTTGTGCGGTTTCTTTATACAGCTGTATACACTCGTGGTAAGAATGCCTGACAAGCAAAAAAAATTTGACCGCAAGGGCGGATTTCGACGGCTGAATTTTCACCAATAACCTTAGTAAATGACGTCTCTTACTATTGTTTGTTAGTATGTTACGTAATCTTGACCATCTAGATCAGTATTTGCTCAATCCCGGTGCAAATTTGTCCGGTCATGGCGGTGCGTCGGATGGGTTGGTTGAAGGGGCAAGAATTCTTTGGCGGGTCCTGTATCCGGCGACAAAGACCGGCACCGGATCGACTTCAAGCCTTGATTGGCATAAGAACGAATCCGACTTCTACAGGAGAATAT
>JBMSWZ010000207.1:0-3907 GCA_049425105.1 Cephaloticoccus sp. | reverse complement strand
CCGTGCCCGACGCGGGCGATCTCTGGACCAGCCTCGCGGCGGCGGCCCGCGCCGGCAGGGTCTCCAAGTAGAGCATGTCGGCTTCGCCCCACGCATACATGCCGCCCACGGCCGGACTGCTGTGCGTGTGGGTGGCGGACACCATGACGTCGGCCGCCTTGCCGCCGAGGCGCGCAGCCACGGCGGCGCGAATGCGCTCCGCCAAACCGCGCGGCGTTCCGCCCAGTTCCAGGCTCAGCAGCACTGCGCGCTTGCGCCCCTGCTCCACCACCAACGCCCGCGCATAGAGCGGTGTCACGATTTCCTGCGCGGCGCGGTTGCGATACGGGCCGTAGCCCGCCAATTGCACGCCGAGACGCGGGGTGATGTCCGCTTTGCCAAATCCAGCTTTCATGAGGGGAAATGAAAAACCATCACGTCCGCGCCGAGGGCGACGCGGCTGCAGGCTTCACCGGTTTCATGGTGGGGATGCGGCGCCCTCGCCGCGTCTATCCATGTCATGCTCCCACTCATCCGCATCAGCGTTTGGCCGGAGCAGCCGGGCCGGCGGTGCGCTCGTGGTCGCGCAGCGCGTCGAGGTTGGCCTCCACCTTGAGGATGATTTCCGCCATGCGGTCCACCATAGCGGACTGGTCGTCGACGAAGTCAAAGCGCGTCTCGATCGAGTTGGCCACGCGGTGCCGGCAGGCCGGCAGGGCCAGCCCGCGGTAGTCCACCCCGGCCAGCTCCAGCGCCTGCAGCCAATTCACGCGCGGGCCTTCGTAGCCCTGCCAATGCAGGCGCTTCCAATCCGGAATCGGAGAAGGCACGTAACCAAACGCCAGCATGCCCTCCGCCTTGAGTGCCGCGGCGAAGGTGTCGCGACTCACGCCCGCGGCCTCGGCGTCAAAGTTCATCGTGAGCAGATGGTAGACGGGTTTTGCGTCCGGCGCGTAGTCGGGCAGCTTGAGATACTTGGCGTCGGCGATCTTCGCGCGGAAAAGGTCCGCGTGCCGGCGGCGTTCGGCCACCCAGGCGTCGATCTGGCCGAATTGCTCCGTGAGCAGCACGGCGTTGAGCGGCGTGACGCGATGCGTGTAGACCAGCGAGTCGACCCACGGGCGGAGCTCGTCCGGAAAGTCCTTCTCCGGTGAGCGGCCCATGTGCTGGCCGATCATGGCGGCCTTCCAGAAGACGTCCTTGCTCGGCGTGACGAGGTAGCCGGCCTCGGTCGTCGGCAGCACTTTGCCGCCCATGCAGGAAAAGCCGGCGGCATCACCGACGTTGCCAACCTTCACGCCGCCGATCTCGGCGCCGTGGGCCTGGCTGCCGTCCTCGATGAGCGCGAGTCCGTGCTTGTCCGCGATGGCGCGGAGTTTCTGCAGGTTCGCCGGCTGACCAAAGATGTGCACGGCGAGAATCGCCTTCGTCCGCGGCGTGATGGCCGCCTCGATCTGCGCGGGATCAATTACGCCGGTGCCGGGCTCGATGTCGACGAACACGGGAATCGCATTCTGGTGCAGGATGCACGAGATCGACGCGCCCCACGTGTAGGGCGTGGTGATGACCTCGTCGCCATTGCAAATCTCCAAACCGGCCAGCGCGCATTGCAACGCGGCATGGCCCGAACCGACGGCCAGCACCTCGCGGCCACCGTGCCAACGGGAAATCGTGAGCTCGGCCTCCTCGATTTCCGGCGAATGAAACCGCCCCAAGCCGACCGCCTTGCCGGCGCGGAGCACCTCGCCCACACGGGCAATGGCGCGCTCGGAGAACTGCGGAAACTTTGAATAGGTGACTTCGCCGACCTTGGTGCCGCCCAGCAGGGCCAGCTTGGTGGAGTTCGGGGCAATGACGGAGCTCATGGTGTCGCCAGCCTACCAGCCGCCGCCGCCGCCGGGAATGGCCGGCCTTACGAAGGCATGTCGAAACTTACGCCCACGGTGGTCCAAGGTGGGGCGTGCTGTCCCAGCACGCCGTCCTTCCACGCCCCGATGGAGCCGCGGCGCCCCCGTCGCGGAATTCGCCGCGAAGCAATTCAGAAGCCAGGAAGCCACGAAAAAACTGAGGTCGGGGGGATGAACGGTCCTCCCCGGCCTGGGTTCATCTCACTCCTACCTTCCCGGCTTCTTGGTTTCGGCATAGGATCGAAAACCAAAAAGGCAGGGCGCGTTGTCCCAACGCGCCGTTCGCGCCGAACCCGGCGGCTTGGGACAGGCCGCCCTACCTCATCGACCCACGATTGCTCAGGCCGGCCCGTGCCACCCATCCGCCAGCGTAAACATCCGCGCATCGACCGGGTCGGCGAGCTGACGGAAACGCGGCCCGCGCGTCCAGTGGGCCTTGCCGAAATACAAATTACGCAAGGGCTCCGGCACGGCGGCGGCAAACGCCGGGGTCAGCGGCGCACCGCCCCAATAGGGCATCATCGTGCTGCCGTAACCGGTGATGATGATCGCGCGCTCGCGGTCGCTGCGCAGCTGGCCGGTGGCGTGGATGAGCGTCTCGGCAAAGAGCAACGTCGACCCGGCCGGCGCCACGACCTGATGGATCAGACTCCGGTCCTCGTAGGCGCGCGCAACCATCTCCTCCACGGGGAGGTCGAGCTTGTGACTACCGGCCATGACCACCGTGCCGCCGTCGTCCGGCCCAAGCTCCGTGAGGTTGGTCAGCGTTTTCACGAAGTTGCAGTGAAAGAGCCCGTGCTTCGTGTGGCTGGAGAACGGCACGTCCGTGCCATTGTGAAAATCGAACCGGGGATTCTCGGTCGGCACGTAGTCGGGCCGCCGGGTGTTGAGGTGGGCGTTGAGCTCCACGATCCGCGCCTCGCCGCCAATGACATCTTCCGCCAGCCCGACCAACCGCGGGTGCGTGGCATAGGCCGCAAAAAGCGGGTCGGCCTCCATCAGGTCGCCCATGAAAACATGATGCGGCA
Organism: Cephaloticoccus sp.; assembly: GCA_049425105.1. Lineage (GTDB taxonomy): Bacteria > Verrucomicrobiota > Verrucomicrobiia > Opitutales > Opitutaceae > Cephaloticoccus. The sequence continues at coordinate 993 of JBMSWZ010000207.1, read as the reverse complement.
GGTCCATGATGAACTTCGGTTCGCCGGGCCCTTGCGCCTGGCCCGTGGGACGCGCCCGGATCTCGGCGCGCACGCGGCGCATCGCCGTCTGGATGGCCGTGCACTCCGAGGCCGACAGCACCTCCGGCACGACCACGTAGCCAAAGACGTCAAAGTGATAGCGCTGGGCCGGGGTAAGCGCCGGAAAGGGCCGGGAAAAGACAGAGTCCATGGGGTTCGACGAGGGAGGAGCAGGTTGCCGCGAGTCGGTCAAGTCCCGGCCGCCAAAGCCCGGCTGGGCGGCAGTCCGGTCACGCGCTTGAACGCGCGGCTAAAGGTAAAGGGATCCGTGAAACCCAACTCCAGCGCCACGGACTTCACGCTTGCGCCCGGGCGGCCCAGCAACGTCCGCGCGCGCGCCATGCGTTCTTCCAGGATATAGCGCCCCAAGGAGACACCCGTCTCAGCCTTGAACAGGCCGGTCAGGTAGTTGGGCGACACGTGCACCGCGCGGGCCACGCTGCCCAAGGTCAACGGCTCATGCGCCCGGGCTTTCACCTGGGCCTCGGCGCGGCGCACCAGCTGCGCCCGGGTATCCAGTTGTTGCTCGCCGCCGTCGAGCGCGCGGCGATAAAGCGCCAGCGTGAGCGTGAGCATGGCCTCGCGGACCGGCTCCAGCGCGGGCGGATTCGCCGCCGAGGCGAGCGCGCGCAACGCCTCCAGCCGCGCGCGCGCTTCCGCCGGCAAGGTGCCCAGGCTCATGCGATGGTCCATCGCGAATCCGCCGCGCCGCGTGTAGCGCGTGACGTGCAACGAGGGCTCCTCGGGATTAAGGCTCCACCACGCCAGCCGGTAGGCCTCGGCCGGCCGCACGAACGCCTCGGCATGGGGATGCCCCGCCGGGCAGACCACAAGGTCACCGGGCCGCAACACGGCGGCGGCATGGTCGAGACTGAACACGCAATGCCCCTCCAGCAGCAGGCACAGCTCGGCGTGGTCGTGGGCGTGGTCGTC
>JBMSWZ010000206.1:0-3914 GCA_049425105.1 Cephaloticoccus sp. | reverse complement strand
CATCGACGATCACCGTGCGGATCCGGACGGGGTCAGGCCTGGGGTCGCCGGTCGTCATGTGTGGAAGGGCAGCGCAATCTGCACGGTAACGCCACGGTTCATTTCGCTTTTCAAGGTCAACCGGCCCGCCGCGCCGTAAAGTTTCGTGAGCCGCTCCCGGGTGTTCGCCAATCCGATGCCCTCGTCGGCCCGACTGCGCGTGCCGGGCACCAAGCCCGGGCCGTCGTCCTTCACCTCAAGGCACAAGGCTTCGCCGTCACGCCGGCCGCTGACGTGCACGTGGCCCGGGCCGGACTTGGGCGCGACGCCATGCAGGATCGCGTTCTCCACGATGGGTTGCAGCACGAGGTTGGGGATGCGCGCCTGGCGCAGCTCCGGCGGAATATCCAGGGTGACGCTCAGCCGGTCCGAAAACCGCACGCGCTGGATCTCCAGGTAGCGCTCCAAGAAATCCACTTCCTGCTGCAGGGTGACCTCCGCCGTCCGCGTTTGGTCGAGCGAGATGCGCAGCAGGGCGCTCAAACGCGTGAGCAGGCCGACCGCCTCCTCGTTCTTCCCTTCGCGCACGAGCACGACGACGGTGTTCATCGTGTTGAAGAGGAAATGCGGATGCAGCTGCTGCCGCAGGGCATTCAGCTCGGATTCCATCAGTCGCGCCTCGAGCTGCGCCGCCTTCACCTCCTCGTTCTTGTATTTGTGATAGATCTCAAAGCTGTAACCGAAGGCCATCACGCCCCACTAGTAAGCCATGTCGATGATGTTGCGGCCGTAGAAATTCGCCTGAACCGTCGTCCAAAACCCGCCGGTCGGCCAATCGTTCCACAGCAGGAGCGAGAAGAACACCCGGCCGATGTAGAACACCGCCATGACCAGAAAGCTTGCCGCCAGGTGGAACGACACCCCGCCCATCCAGCGGGCGCGGCTCAACGGCACCAGGGTCCGCAGCTTCAGCACCAGCGGCGCCAGCAGCGCCCACATCAACGCCCGGCCGAACTGGGGAATGGCAACGTCGAGCGCATCAAAATAATCCGTCCGCATGCTCGCCCGCATGTTGAATAACATTTCCAGCGAGAGGAGCGTGCCCACAAAGGCCCAGCCTCCGACAATGATGGCAAGTTTGGCCCAACGGATCTGCATGACGTAACGGCGCGTTCTTCCGTTTCCGCCCCGTCAACTCAAGCCCTTTGCCGGGTTTTGCGACGAATCGACCGGATTCTGCGACGAACAGCGCGGATCAACCCGCCGCGCGCACCGCCACCGCCGGGTCGAACCCGGCACCGTCACGCAGGTGCTCCACCCATTGCCGCGCGAGCCACGGCGCATAAAGCACGCCTTTGCTGCCCAACGCGCCGAGGAGACCGAGGCGGGGCTGCGCCGGATGCACCCCGACCCGCGGGCGCATGTCGCGCGCCGCGAGCCGCAGCCCCACCCCATGCGCGGACGGTTCGACGACCGTTCCGCTCAATTGCTCGGCGCTTCGCAACAGCTCCGCGCGCGCGGCCGCGGTCGGCCGCACGTCATCGACGCCGGGTTCATGCGTCGCGCCGATCCACGCGTCGCCGGACGCATCCGGCAGCACCCAATGGCCGCGATGGCGGACTTCGCTCGCGTTCAGCCCGGGGATCGGCGCGCGCAGGACCTCGCCTTTCGAAACGGCAAACCCGAGCGACGCAAACGGTCCGCTCCGCGCAAACGCGCCCGTGCAATCGATCACCCAGCCCTCCTGCGCCCGCGCCGCCGACCAATCGAACTGCGCCTCGGTCAGCCGACTTTCCGCGAGCCAGCGCGCCCGGGCGGCCGCCAGCAGCGCCGGCACGTCCACGCGACCCGCCGGCGCGAGCACGGCATGATCGGCTGCGAGCTCGGTGACCCACGGCGCCAGGACTCCGCGTTCCAGCTTCGCCCGGAGCGACCGCTGCCCCTTGTCGGTTCGCCAATAGCGGCGGATGCGCAGGTCGCGCCACAAGGGCACGTCGAAATCCGCCGCCATCGCTTGGTAAGCAGCCCGGGTATCGGCCCAAAGTTCATCGATGCGCCAAGTCTTCACCCAGCGCTGCCCGGTGACCGGATTGATGATGCCGGCAGCCACGCGCGAAGCCGCCTGCGGGTGGCCTGCATCCACCATGCTCCAGTCGATGCCGGCGCGACTCAGCGTCCAGCCCAGGACCGTCCCCGCCAAGCCCTGCCCCACGATCAAGACCCTGGCCGGCATCGTGTGCGGGCCCGCGGTTAGTGGCGCTCGGCCGCCCACAGGGCGGCGCCGACAATCCCGGCCTCGTTTAAAAACTCCGCCGGCACGAGCTTTGCGCGCGGCTTGATGTGCTTGAAAAATTTGCGGTGATCCTTGCTCACGCCGCCGCCGATGATGATCCGTTCCGGCCACAGGATGTTTTCCAACGTGTGCACATAATCGCGCAGCTCCTTGCCCCACTCCTTGTAGGTCAACCCGCGGCGCACTTTCGCGGCCGAGGACACAAAGCGCTCCGCCGACTTGCCGCGGATCGGCAGGTGGCCCAGCTCGCTGTTTTGGTAGAGGCGGCCACCGCAAAACAAGGCCGAGCCCACGCCTGTGCCCAAGGTGAGCAGGAGCACGGTGCCGGTGACGCCGCGGCCCGCGCCAAAGCGCACCTCGGCCAGGCCCGCGGCATCGGCGTCATTCACCAAGGCCACGCGGCAGCCGGTCGCGGCCGAGAACAGTTTCACGGCGTCGCCGCCACAGAAGCCCTTGTGCAGGTTCGCGGAGGTCGCGATCACCGGGCCGTGGATCACGCCCGGGAAACCGACCCCGATCGGGCCGCGCCACTTGAAATGCGCCGCCAGCGCCTTGAGCGTCGCCGCCATTTCCTTCGGCGAAAGTTTTTGGTCCGTGGCGATGCGATGCCGCTCCGCCAGCAGCCGGCCGGTCTTGGTGTCGACCGGCGCGCCTTTGACGGCCGAGCCGCCGATATCGATGCCGAGAATCTTCATGGGGAAATGGGGGTCATTCGCAGCCCGCGGCACCGTCCGCGCCATGGGCATGGCCATGCGCGATCTCCGCCGCCGTGGCTGCGCGCACGGCCACCACGTCGACCTCAAAGGTCAGGTCGACTCCGGCGAGGGGGTGATTGGCGTCGAGCGTGACGGTCTCGGCATCCACCGCCACCACCGTGACGATCGGCGCACAACGGTCGGTGTCGGTCTGAAAGCGGTCGCCCACCTGCAATTCACCCTCCACGGGGATCTGGGCCCGGGGCAGGCGCTGGATCTGGTCCGCATCGTGTTCGCCGTAGGCTTTTGCCGCCGGCACCTGCACCACCCGTCGCGTGCCGGCCGGTTCGCCGCGCAACTGCTCGTCCAAGCCGTCAATGATCTGGCCCGCGCCTTCCAGATAGGTGACGGGTTCGCCGCCGGCGCTCGTGTCGAGCACGCGCCCGGCGGGATCGCGAAGCGTGTAGTGAAAAGTGACGACGTTGGGCTTCATGTTTCCTGACGCAGGACTTGGAGCGGCGGATGGTCCGTCACGCCCCGGCCCGATAGCAAGCCTGCGAGCACGGTGATCCCGGGCACGATGACCAAGGTCGCCGCCACGGCAGTCCACGGCAGCTGCGGCGCCACCTTGAACACGAAGTGCGCCAGCAGGGCGTTGGCCCCGACGGCCAGCAGGGCGCCGGCCGCCCCGCCGAGCACCCCGAGAATCACGTATTCCACCAGCTGCATCCGCGCGAGCTGGCGGCGGGTGGCCCCGAGCGTGCGCAGAAGCACGACTTCGCGAATACGCTGGTAGCGCCCGGCCGCCACCGCACCCGCCAGCACCCCCACCAGCACGGCGTCCGCCAAACCCAGCAAGCCCGCCAGCCCCGACTGGCGCAGCTACGGCCCCCTGCAGGTGGACTGGGCCAACTGGCAGCCCATGGGCGGCAGCTACGTGGCCCCCA
>JBMSWZ010000205.1:0-3927 GCA_049425105.1 Cephaloticoccus sp. | reverse complement strand
GCGCGGCGATGGCCGGGTTCCTAGGCGATCAATACCAGACGCCGCCGATGTATTCCGCGATCAAGATCGACGGTGTGCCGCTCTATAAGAAAGCGCGGGAAGGCGAGTCCGTGGAACGCGAGCCGCGGTTCATTCGGGTCGCCGGTTTTGACCTCACGGGCTTCGGGTCGCCGCGCTTATACTTCCGCCTGCGCTGCAGCAAGGGCACCTACGTGCGGACGATCGCGCATGACCTGGGTGAAAAGCTGGGGTGCGGCGGGCACCTGGCGGCGCTGCGCCGCACGGCCAGCGGCAAGTTCGACGTTAACCACGCCTTGCCGTTGGAAACTTTGCTGCAGATGCCGTTACCAGAAATCGAGGCGCGCCTGATTCCGATTCACGAGGCGGCGCCCACTGTTGCGCTGTGACCGCGATCCGCCAGTTCGACGGTTTGGGTGCGGTGGACCTGCCGGCCACCCAGCCGTTGCACTTGGCCGTGGGCATGTTTGATGGTCTCCATCGCGGCCATCAGGCGGTGATTCAAGCGGCCCGTGACGGCGCGTCGCGCGAAGGGGGAACTGCCGCTGTCCTGACTTTCTGGCCGCATCCCAGCGTGCTGCTGCGCCCGGCAAATGCCACGCGCATGATCATGGATCCGGCGGCCAAGGCCCGCGTGCTGGCCGGGCTCGGCGTGACTGCGGTCATCACAGAGGCGTTCACCCCGGAATTTGCCGGCTTGGCGGCGGAGGAGTTTGTGCCGCGTTTGAAGCGCGCCCTGCCGGGGTTGGCGGCGATTTACGTCGGGGAGAACTGGCGGTTTGGCCGCGGGCGACTGGGAGACCTCAATTTGCTCAAGGCCGAAGGCCAGTGCCACCGGGTGGCGGTGACCGGCGTGGCGCGCGTGCGGGCCGGGGACGAGCCGATCAGCAGCACCCGCATCCGCGGAGCGATTGAAGCCGGGGATATGGGCTCGGCCAATGCGCTCCTCGGCTACGCGCATTTCGCGACTGGCCGCGTGGTGGAGGGACGCGGGCTGGGGCGGAAACTCGGGTTTCCGACCCTCAATCTGGATTGGGCGCCCGAGCTCGAACCGCGACACGGCGTATATGTCGTGGCGGTTCGCGGCGCGAAAACCACGCGGGCGATTCCCGGCGTAGCCAATTATGGCGTGCGACCAACGGTCGAGTCCGCTGGCCGCGCGCAGCTGGAGGTGCACTTGCTCGGCGAATGTCCGTTTACCACCGGGGACAAATTAACGGTGGACCTGCTGCATTTCCTCCGTGCCGAGCAGAAGTTTTCTGGCGTCGAGGCACTGCGCACTCAAATTGCGGCGGACCGGTTGGCGGCGGAGCAGTGGCACGCGGTGAATGGGCGCAAAAATACCGCGTAACCAACAGGTTGCGCGGTGAAGATGGTGGACCCTACTGGACTCGAACCAGTGACCTTTTCCATGTCAAGGAAACGCTCTAACCAACTGAGCTAAGGGTCCGGAGAAACGAGTCGGGAAGTAAGCACGAGCCGCCGCGGGTTGTGCAAGAAAAATTACGGGGGGAAATCCCGCTGGCGTGGCCGGCGGATGAACGCCGCAACCGTCGCTTGAAAGTCGGCGCGAATTTGTGCCGTATGAGCCAATGCTGCAATCGCTGCGGATCCGAAACCTGGCCCTGTTGGAGGAGGTCGCGCTCGACTTCGAGGCGGGTTTCACGGCGGTCACCGGCGAGACTGGTGCAGGCAAGAGCATCCTGCTCGGCGCGCTAAGCCTGCTTTCCGGCCAGCGGGCGGACAAGACGGTGATCCGCCAGGGCGCGGACAGCTGCGAGGTCGAGGCGAGCCTGTATTTCACCGATCCCAAGCGCATGGACGCGCTGCTGGCGGAACTCGATCTGCCGCCGACCGAGGACGGCGTGATGATCCTCAAGCGCAGCCTGCCGCGCGACAAGGCGCCGAAGATTTCCGTCAATGGCAGCCTGGCAACCCTCGCGGCCTTGCAGCAACTCGGCGAGACGTGGGTGGACTTCCACGGCCCGAGCGAACCACGCCGCCTGCTGAAGGAAGCGTGTCAGCTGGAATTGCTCGACCTCTACGGCCGCTGCGGCGTGCAGCTGCAAAAATACCAAGGCTTTTACCGTCGTTGGCAGGAGTTGCAGGCGGAGCAGGAGCGGCTGCGGCACGAGACGCGGTTGTCGCCCGCGCAGCTGGAGTTTCTGCAGAACCAGCTCGCGCGAATGGATGCGCTGGAGCTGACCGAAGAGGCGATCGGCGCGTTGGAGCGCGATTTCCAACGGCTGAGCCAAACCCAAGGCCTCACCGAGCTGGCCGCGCGACTGACCGAGGGGCTGTCCGGCGAAGAAGGCGTGCAGACCAAGCTCGCCGGCGTGTTGCGCGACGCGAAGGCGTTGGAGGACCTCGACTCTGACAGCGCGACCTTGGTGGAGCGCATCACCGGCGCGTCGGTGGAGCTGGCCGATGTGGCCGCGGAGGTGTCCGCGCTGATGGAACAGCTCCAGTTCGATCCCGAACAGGCGCAAGGGCTGCAGGAGAACATGGACACTTGGCTGGACCTGAAGCGCAAGCACGGCGGTGATCTCGAGGCGGTGATCGCCGCGCGTGACGGCATGCGGCGCCAGTTGGACGAACAGGGCGACCTGGAAGGCGCGCTGGCGCGCTTGGAAACAGATGCCTCAGTGGCGCTGCGTGACGCCAAACGCGAGGCCGCAGCGCTGCGGGCTTTGCGCGAAAAAGCGGCCAAGCAACTCGCCGGGGTGGCCGCGAAGACCATCGCGCAATTGGGCTTTGCGAAGTCAGATTTTCAAATTCGGGTCGTGCCGCTAGCCGCGCCCGGACCGCAGGGCGATTGCGGCGTGGAGTTCCTGTTCTCGCCGAATGTCGGTGAGGCGCCGTTGCCGCTCAACCGCATCGCGTCCAGCGGCGAGCTCGCCCGCGTGATGCTGGCGTTGAAAACCGTGCTGGCCGACCTCGATGGCGTGCCGTTGTTGGTGTTCGACGAAGTCGATGCCAATGTCGGCGGCGAGATTGGCAGCGTGGTGGGGCAGAAGATGGCGCAAATTGCCGGGAGCCACCAAGTGCTGTGCGTGACGCACCTGCCGCAGGTGGCCGCCCAAGGTACCTGTCATCTCGTGGTCGAGAAGGATCAAAGCCAGGCGCGGGCGGTGGTGAAGATCACGCCCATCCAGGCCGACCGGAAGGCACGCTTGGGCGAACTCGCCCGCATGCTGGGCGATCGCAACGCCAAGAGCGCGCTGGCGCATGCCGGCGAGCTCTTGAAAGGCTGAGGCTCAGGTCAACCGGCTGCGCCAGCGCTCCAGCGGCAGGCTGGCGGCGGCAATGATGGCCAATTGGCTGACCACAAAGGCGCTGAGCCACCAGAAGGCGGCATCCATGAAGCCGTAGCTGTGCAGGCCGACGCCGAGCATGTTGGTGCCAAACCAGCTCCAGCTCGTGACAATGTTGCCGAAGACCGCGAGGTTCATCAGGCCGCGCTGGCGCACCAGGCCGCCCCAGCGGGCATGCAGAATGATGGCATTCCAGAGCACGATGATTAGCGCGCCATTTTCCTTCGGATCCCAGCCCCAGAAGCGACCCCAGCTTTGGTCGGCCCAGATACCGCCGAGGACCGTGCCGACGAGGCTGAAGAGCGTGGCGAAACACACGATGCCATAAACCATGCGGGCGAGCGCGTCCGCGGTGGCCTTGTCGAGCGAGGTGGTCGGCAAGCCGCGCACGATGTAGATCAGCGCGAGGAAACCGGCGAGGTAGGTCGCCGAGTAGCCGATGGTGATGATGATCACGTGGGTCGCCAACCAGAAGTTGGAGTCGAGCACCGCGCGCATCATCTCCAAGGTGTCGCCGCCGAGGGAAAGGTGATGCGCGATCACCAGGGTGCCGAAACCGATGAGGCCCGCGGCGACGCTGCCCACGGCGTTACGA
>JBMSWZ010000204.1:0-3935 GCA_049425105.1 Cephaloticoccus sp. | reverse complement strand
TCGGATTCATGATCCGGGTGTAGATGTTGCCGAGCTCCTTCAGGGCGAAGAGGTTGGCGGCGTGCTCCGTGTCGCGAAACACGTAGCTGGTCGTCTGGTAGATCGGCACCGCGCGGGAGCCGGTGGCGGGATCGGGGGTTTGCCCGGCGTGCAGGGCCTTCGTGCCTAGTCCTTGGGAGTTCATCACCCCGAGCTTCCGCCCGCCGCGAGGCGACGCAAGCAGGCAGTGTGTCACCAAGCGCTACTGTTTCTCCACCGGCCCGCGCCAATCGGGAACGGTGTGCGTGATGCAATGCACCGCGCCGAAGCTGCCGATGATCGGGTCGCAATCGAGCCAGTGCAGGTCGGCGCCCGGGAAGGCTTCCTTGAAGGCCGCTTCCACCCGCTGCTCCATTTTCGCGAGGATGATGCCTTCGTCCGGGGTCTGCGGCTTGTAGCGCGGGATGATGACCGCGCGCTGGCCGTCGCGATTGTGCAGGAACAGGGCGTTGAGGTAGGTCCGGTAGGCCACGGCGTGCTTGACGTGCCGGGCCTCGAGGTCGGCGAGCGCGGAGCCAAGCACCAGGCGGGCGACACGGTCGAGATCCTTGTCGTTCTCAAAATTGACCTGGCCGAACTGCGCGACGAGCGCGCGTTCAAATTGCTTCTGGGCTTCCTTTTGCACGGGGTCGCCCGGACTCCGGCCGGCAATGTCGCTCCACTTGATCAAGTAAATGCCACAAAGCTCCTGGAGGACTTGCTGCCGGATCTGGTTGAGCACTTCCTTCCGCGGCGTGCGCGGGATCGGCGGCATGGGGACGGGAATCAGCTTCTTGTTGGGGAAGTGCTCCTCGAGGTAGCGGCGGTTGTCGGCGAGGACCCGCGCGACATCCTCCTGCAGGATGGCGTCGTAGACCTGGGGGGATTCCATCCGTGGCGGCGGCTCCGCCACGAGGATGGTCGACTCGTTCGCCGGCATGAGGATGAAGTCGAGGTGATCAATGGTGTAGCCAGGGAGGGTCTCGAGGTAGTGGACGTTCTTCAGGCCGAAATAGCTGGCGAGGACCTGCTCGACGAACTCGTCCTCGCCGCCGTTGAAGCGCAGGGTCGACTGCGAGAGGATCACGTCGTCGCCACCCAGCGTGATGAAGTCGCCGCCGTCCAGCGCGATCGGCGGGCGCACGAGTTGCAGGCTGTAGCGGTAGTTGGTGCGGATGAAGCTCGCCAGATATGCCGGGGTGACGTCGTCGCCCAGGTTGCGCTGCAACTGGCGGTAATAGGTGGCGGAGGGGTTGACGTCGGGATCGCTGAACAGGTTGAGCGCCTCGGTGGGGTCGGCCGTGAAGTCGATGCGCCCGCTGTCCAGCATGACCAGCCGGCCCTTGGCACCGAGCGCGTATTGGGGCAGGTAATCGCGGGCCCAGATGGTGGCATTGGTGGCGGCGACAAACCGGATGCGGTTGCGGAGCATCTCGTCCGCCGGATTCTTGGAGATGAGCTGCACGACCTGCACCTGCACTTCGGGCCGGTCGAAGGGCACGATCACGAGGATGTCGAGGTAGCGCGCGGCGATGCGGAACAGGTTGAGGTAGGTCTGAAGTGACTCCGGGTGGTTGGCGAGAAACGACGGAGTCAGGGCGACGACGAGGGCGCGATGCGGCTCCCAGGGCTGGATAAAGCGCTCCAGCGGCGCCGGATTGGTGGGTTTGGTCAGCGGCGAGCGCAGACCGCCGGGCAGATTGTCCTGCAGGTTAGGGCCGGCGCTGGGATCGAGGTTCGCCGGGCCCGGCTGGGCCGGGGCGGAGGCAAGCCCGGCCGCGAGGGCGAGGCCAAGGCACAGCGAACGGGCAAAGAGACGACGCATGGTCATGACTTGGGGAAGCAGGAAAGGGATGGCAACGTCGATGAGACGACAAGGCGCCTCTGCTTATCTGATGCGGCGGGCCGGCGAATCACCTATGCGTCGACTACATATTTTTGGGTAGACGGGTGGACGGGTCGGGCCGGGGCCTGAAATTTGGCGTCGACACCGGCCTTGGCGGGCACCATACCCACCCCCTCTGGAGGGGTGGGTATCCTGCCCCAATTATCATGACCGACTACCTGCAAAAGACCCTGACCGCGCGCGTTTACGACGTCGCCCGGGAGACGCGCCTGGAAAAGGCGGCGAACCTTTCGGCGCGGCTCAACAACACCCTCCTGCTGAAGCGCGAGGACATGCAGAGCGTGTTTTCCTTCAAGCTCCGCGGCGCCTACAACAAGATGGCGCACCTGTCCGACGCGGCGCTGGCGAAGGGCGTGGTGTGCGCCTCCGCGGGCAATCACGCGCAAGGTGTGGCCCTGGCGGCCAAGCGCCTGGGCACGCGGGCCGTCATCGTGATGCCGGTGACGACCCCGCAGGTGAAGGTGCAGGCGGTCAAGGCGCGCGGCGGCGAGGTGGTCCTGGTGGGGGATTCCTTTGACGAGGCCCAGCAGCACGCCCGGGAACTGGAGCAAAAGGAGGGGCTGACGTTTGTGCATCCCTTTGACGACCCGGAGGTCATCGCGGGGCAGGGCACGATTGGACTGGAGATTTTGCGGCAGCATCAGGGGCCGTTGCATGCGGTGTTCGTGGCGATCGGCGGCGGCGGCCTGGCTGCGGGCATCGCCGCCTGCCTGAAACGCGTGCGGCCGGGCGTGAAGGTCATTGGTGTGGAGCCGGTGGATTCCGACGCCATGCACCGCTCGCTCAAGGCCAGGCGCCGGGTGCGGCTGGACCATGCCGGGCTTTTCGCCGACGGCGTGGCGGTGAAGCAGGTGGGCGTGGAGACCTTCCGCCTGTGCCGGCAATACCTGGACGAGGTGGTGCTGGTCGACACCGACGAGATCTGCGCCGCGACCAAGGACGTGTTTGAAGACACCCGCGCCGTGCTGGAGCCCGCCGGCGCCTTGGCCGTCGCCGGGGCCAAGGCCTACGTCGAACGCAACCGGCTCAAGGGTGAAACCCTCGTGGCCGTGGCGTGCGGCGCGAACCTGAATTTCGACCGGCTGCGGTTCATCGCCGAGCGCGCCGAGATCGGCGAGCACCGGGAGGCCTTGTTTGCGGTGACGATTCCGGAGGAGCCGGGCAGCCTCCGCCGCTTCTGCAAGCTGGTCGGCCGCCGCAGCGTGACGGAGTTTAATTACCGCATCGCCGACCAGCGCGTGGCCCACATCTTTGTCGGCATCAAGGTTGGCGGCCGGGGCGAAAGCGAAAAGATCGCCGCGCATTTCAGCCGCCACGGCTTCAAGACCCTCGACCTCACCAATGACGAGATGGCCAAGGTGCATATCCGCCACCTCGTGGGCGGCCGCTCGCCGCTGGCGGAGAACGAAGTGCTCTACCGTTTCGAGTTTCCGGAACGCCCGGGGGCGCTGATGGCCTTTCTCACGGCGATGTCGCCGAACTGGAACATCAGTCTTTTCCACTACCGCAACCATGGCGCGGACTACGGTCGGGTGCTCGCAGGCCTGCAGGTGCCGGCGGACGAGCAACCGGCGCTGCAACAATTCCTGAAAAAGCTTGGCTACCGCTACTGGGACGAGTCCGCCAATCCCGCCTACCAGCTTTTCCTGCGCTGACCTCAATCAGTCGAAGGACTGCTGGGGGTTGGTTTCCAGGAATTCGGCGATGGCGGCGGCGAAGGCGGGGCCGTATTCGGCGAGTTTCTTTTCGCCCATGCCGAAGATGCCGGCCATGTCAGCGAGTTGCGCCGGGTATGCGCGGGCCATGGCGCGGAGGGTGGCGTCGCCAAAGATGACGTAGGCGGGGACCTTGCGCTCGTCGGCCAGTTGTTTGCGCAGGCCTCGGAGCCGGGCGAACAGGATTTCGTCGCAGGCGATGTCACCGGAGCGCTTGGTCACGCGCCTCGCCGTCGGCAGGTCCATCGGCTTGGTCAGGGTGAGCTTGGCGCGCGAGCGGAGCAGGTCGCGGCCGG
>JBMSWZ010000203.1:0-3942 GCA_049425105.1 Cephaloticoccus sp. | reverse complement strand
TGGTGGTGGGCGGTGGGCCTGCGGGAATCTCCGCCGCGCGCGCGGCAGGCCGTGACCCAGCTGGCGAATTTGCTCCGCTATCCGTTGCAGAGCGGCCAGCTGGAGACCGTGCCGTTTGAAGACGAGCTGCGCGTGATCAACGACTACCTCGCGCTGGAGCAGGTGCGCCACGAGGAACGCCTGCGCCTGCGGCTCGACGTCGACCCGGCGGCGTTGCAGTTTTCCCTGCCGCCCATGCTGCTGCAGACGCTCGTCGAGAACGCGGTGAAATACGGCATTTCGAAACTGCCCGAGGGCGGCGAGGTCGCGATCATTGCGCGCTGTGAAAACGACGAACTGGTGCTGCAGGTCACGAATCCCGGCACCCTCCCCGAGTCCTCCTCCCGCCAACCCATGAGCACGGGCTTGGGCCTGCGCAACGCCGCCGAGCGCCTGCGCCTGCTGTGCGGCGAGCAAGCCAGCCTGAACTTGCGCGCCGAGGATCACGGCGTGGTGGTGGCCGAGGCGCGGATTCCGCGGAGCAACACCAAGGCCGCGGACCTGGTCACGGCATGAAGGCGCTGTTGATCGACGACGCACGCCTGGCGCGCAACGAACTGCGCCGGTTGCTGGAATCGTTTCCGGACATCGAGGTGGGGGACGAGGCTGTCAACGCCGAGCAGGCCCGCGAAAAAATCTCCGCGCTCAAGCCCGACCTGCTTTTTCTCGACGTGCAGATGCCGGGCGAAAGCGGCATGGACCTGCTCGCCTCGTTGGAACCGCCGGTGCCACAGGTGATATTCACCACCGCGTTCGACGAGTTCGCGGTCAAGGCTTTCGAGCTGAATGCGCTCGACTACCTGCTCAAGCCCGTCGACCCGGCGCGCCTCGCTTCGGCTATCGACCGCTTGAAGGAAAAATCCGGCGCGGCCCCGGCCGCGACCGAGGCTCCCGCGCCGCTCTTGGAATCCGACAAGGTTTTTGTCCGCGAGGGCGACCGGTGTTGGTTTGTCGAGGTGCGCAACATCCGCCTGCTCGAAAGCGAGGGCAATTACACGCGCGTGCACTTCGACGACGCGCAGCCGCAGCTCTTCCGCTCGCTCAACGCCATGGAGGCGCGGCTCAATTCGCGGATGTTTTTTCGCGCCAACCGCCGACAGATCATCAATCTTTCGTGGATTGAGAAAATCGAGCCTTGGTTCAGCGGCGGCCTCCTCGTCGAATTGAAGGGCGGGGTGAAGGTCGAGCTGAGCCGCCGGCAGGCCCAAGAATTTCGCGAACGTATGAGCCTCTGATTACTACCATGAACATACCACAAGCCCGTCCCTTTGCCCTGCGCGGTTTTTGCCGCCGGGCGTCCATCCTGGCACTGCCGATCGGTCTCGGCGCCGCGATCGCGGTTTCCAATGACGTAGCCGCGGGCGTCGCCGTTGGTGTCGCCCTTGGGGTCGTTTTCCGGCGCGCCAGCCGTTGACGCCATGATCGAGGCCCGCGCCCTCACCAAGTCCTTCCACGACAAGAAACGCGGCGAGATCCGCGCCGTGGACGGTGTCTCCTTTACCGCGGCCTCCGGCCGCATCTACGGCCTCCTCGGCGCCAACGGCGCGGGCAAGACCACGACGCTGCGCCTGCTGGCCACGTTGCTGAAACCCACCACGGGCACGGCGATCGTCGCCGGGCACGACGTGGTCGCGGCACCCGGCAAGGTGCGGGCGGACGTCGGCTTCCTCGCCGCCAGCACCGCCCTTTACGGCCGGCTTACCGCACGCGAGATGATCGCTTATTTCGGCCGGCTCAACGGCCTCGACGGCACCGCCCTGCGCGATCGCATCAACCTGCTGGCCGACCAGCTCGACATGCACGACTTCCTCGACCGGCGCTGCGACCAAGTCGGCGACGCCCATGCTGATCGACCCGCTGGGCTTGGTGGGCGTGTTCGCCATGGTCATCCCGGTTGCGGTCCTCTTCGCGGCGGTGCAACTCACGGTCGCGCTCTTTGCCAAGAGCTTCAAGGAGGCGCAAAGCTACGTGTCACCCATGGTGATCGTGGTCTTCCTGCCGGCGATGATGGGCATGCTGCCCGGCGTGGAACTCAGCGTGAAGACCGCGCTCATCCCGATCATGAACATCAGCCTGGTCTTCAAGGAGATGCTCTCGGGTGTCTGGCACTGGCCCTACATCGGGTTGATCTTCGGTTCGTCGGCGGTCTACGCGGCTATCGCGCTGGCCGTCTGCGTGCGAATGTTCAACCGCGAGGACGTGATTTTCCGCGCCTGAGCCGCGCGATCGGTAAAAAAAATCCGAATGGCCCGGCTCCGGCGTAAACGCGCCGTAAAAGCCGGGCCGGGGGGTTGGCGAAGGACCCGTGAAGGCGCTATGCTGGCGGGGTTCCCTCACCACCATGAACACGCCGCACATCTCCTTCCCGCCTTCGCCCCCCGAGTTGAAGTTGAAGCGCGCCGCGGAGCGATCCGCTGCCAGTGCCGCCAGTCCCCTTGGGCTTGACGAGGCCCGCCTCGCTGCCGCTTGGGAAAAGCTCCACCGCTCCCGCGCGCTGCTTGAAACGGAGCAGGCGCAGATTTGCCTGGAGCGCGCCGCCATGGAGCAGGCCCGGGTCGCCCTGCACCGGCTTGAGGCGGATATCGCGGAGCGCGAGGCCGCCGTGGCGATCGCGGAGGAGCGGTTGCACGCCAAGGATGCGAAACCCAAGAAGCGGCTGGATTTCACCCGCGTGCCCTTCGGGTTTGGTCGCGCCGCCAAATAGGAGGTCGCGGCTGCGCTTCGGTCGCACAATTACGGCTCGCGGTGCCTGCAACGCGAACGCAGGCTCGCGGGGATGAGCCCGCCCCTGTTCCCCCAGCACGTCATCGCGAAAAAGCGCGACGGCGGCGTCCTCTCCGCCGCGGAGATCCAAGCCTTTGTTCGCGGCGCGACCGACGGCTCCTGGGCGGACTATCAGCTCAGCGCGCTGCTTATGGCGATTTTCCTGCGTGGCATGACGCCAGAGGAAACGGCGGCCTATACCGACGCGATGATGCGCTCCGGCACCGTCGCCGATCTGGCCGTGGTGCCCGGGATCAAGGTCGACAAGCACTCGACCGGCGGCGTCGGCGACAAGGTGTCCATACCGCTTGCGCCCATGGTCGTGGCCTGCGGTGTCCCCGTGCCCATGATCAGCGGCCGCGGCCTCGGGCACAGCGGCGGCACCTTGGACAAGCTCGAGTCGATCCCCGGTTTTCGCACGGATCTTTCGCTGGAGGGCTATTGCGCGCAGGTGGCGCGGATCGGCTGTGCGCTGATCGGCCAGACCAAGGACCTCGCGCCGGCGGACAAGAAGCTCTACGCACTGCGGGATGTCACCGCCACGGTGGAGTGCATCCCGCTGATCTGCGGCTCAATCCTCTCGAAGAAACTGGCCGAAGGCATTGATGCGCTCGTGCTCGACGTGAAGTTTGGCCGCGGCGCGTTTATGAAAACCGAGGCCGAGGCCCGGGAACTGGCGGAAGCGCTGGTGCGCGTGGGCCGGGCCGGTGGCAAGGAAGTGCGCGCGCTGCTGACCGCGATGGACCAGCCGCTGGGGCGCGCCGTGGGCAACGCCTTGGAGGTCGCCGAGTCCATCGCCTGCCTGCGCGGTGAGGGACCTGATGACTTGATGGCAGTGACCGTGGCGCTGGGTGCGCAGATGCTGATGCTCGGCGGCGTGGCGGCGGACGTCACCGAGGCCGAGGCCAAGCTGCACGAAGTTGTGGCCAACGGCCGGGCCCTCGAAAGGTTTCGCGAGATCATCGCAGCCCAAGGCGGCGATCCCGCCGTGATTGACGAACCGGAACGTCTGCCGCGGGCGGCGATCCAGCTGTCGGTGCCCGCGCCGGCCGATGGCATTGTCGCGGATGTCGATGCGATGGAGGTGGCCTTGGCCGCGCTCAGTCTGGGGGCGGGCCGGGCCAGGGCGGAGGATACGAT
>JBMSWZ010000202.1:0-3966 GCA_049425105.1 Cephaloticoccus sp. | reverse complement strand
CCTCCTTCCCTGTATGATCGCCCTCGCCGTGCGCGCGCAGGGTCCGGTCATGTTCTGGAACAAGGTTTACGAGGGCGGCTTCACCTGGATGGGTGAGCTCGCCAAATTCGGCGCGCACGTCGTCGTCAGCGATCCGCACCGCGTCACCGTCTTCGGCGCCAAGCCCCTGCGGCCCGCCGTGGTCGAGGCACCCTACATCATCCGCGCCGCCATCGCCCTCTACATGGTCGCCGCCAGCATCCCCGGCCGCAGCGTCGTGAAAAACGCCGACACCATCAAACGCGCCCACTCCAACTTCGTCGAAAACCTCCGCAGCCTCGGCGCCGAGGTGGAATGGAAATGAATCCCCTCTTGGTGCCCTTCGTGCGCTTCGGGGTTAGCCGGTCCATCCATGCCTGACAAAAACCCAGCCCCCAAAGGCACCGATTTCCTTGCCAGCTCGCTCAACGCCCCGGTTTCGCCGGCCGAGGCTGCGCTGCGGCCGCTGAACTTCTCCGACTTCACCGGTCAGGCCAAGACCGTCGAGCGCCTGCAGGTCATGGTCGGCGCCGCCAAGCGCCGCGGCGAGGCGTTGAATCACATCCTGCTCTCCGGCCCCCCCGGCCTCGGCAAGACCACCCTCGCCTTCATCCTCGGTAACGAACTCGGCCGCAATGTGCGCGTGACCTCCGGCCCGGTGATTGAAAAAGCCGGCGACCTCGCGGGCCTGCTCACCAACCTTGAGGAGGGCGACATCCTCTTCATCGACGAGATTCACCGCATCCAGAAGACGGTCGAGGAATACCTTTACTCCGCGATGGAGGACTTCCGCCTCGACATTATGATCGACCAAGGGCCCAACGCGCGCAGCGTCCGGCTCTCAATCCCGCGCTTCACGCTCATCGGTGCCACCACCCGCAGCGGCCTGCTCACCGCCCCGCTCCGCTCGCGCTTCACCTTGCAGACGCGCCTCGACTATTACGACGTTCCCACGCTCGCCGGCATTGTGCGCCGTAGCTGCGGCCTGCTCAACGTCGGCCTCGACGAGAGCGGCGCCAAGGAGATCGCCTCCCGCGCCCGCGGCACACCGCGCATCGCCAATAATCTGATCAACTTCGTCCGCGACTTTGCCCAGGAACGCGCTTCGGGCCGCATCACGCGCGACGTCGCCGCCGCCGCGCTCGAATTGCTGGAGATCGACGCCGCCGGCCTTGACGAGATGGACAAGCGCATGCTCCGCGTCATGGCCGAAAACTACGGCGGCGGCCCCGTCGGCATGAGCACCATCGCCGTCGCCGTCGGCGAGGAACCCGAGACGCTCGAGGAAGTGCACGAGCCCTATCTCATCCAAGAAGGCTACCTCCAGCGCACCCCCCAAGGCCGCACCCTCACCCCCAAGGGCTACCACGCCATCGGGCTGAAGCCGCTCAGCGGGAATCAGTCAGAGCTGCTTTGACGCAGTGGTCGCGTGGGATGGCAGCTGCCGTTTCCACGAGGCCTCGGCCAGGTTCATGCGGCCTCCCGTTTCACCGGTTCGTTTGCAAACCAGTCCACGTGGCGGGTGAAGAACATCACGGCGCCCAGGGCGGTGAAGAGCGCGGCGGTGCCGGCCAGCAGGGCGTAGTCCTCCATGCGCAGCACGACATATAACACGCTGTGCTCCGCAGTCAGGAGACCCGCGATCAATCCCGCCCGGACGTAGCTCTGCAAAATCGCGGCGCTGTAACCGACGATCAGGAGCGACGAGGCCGCGGCCGCGCCCATGTAGGCCAAGCCCGGCGTCAGGACTTCACCCAAGGCGAGCAGCGCCAGGTAGAACAGGCACAGCGCCGCTCCGACCAGCGCATAGTGCACGGCGTGCAGCAGCAGCCCGGCCAGCACCTCGAAGAGAAAGAACGCCGCAAAGGTCAGCGTGAGCACGAGCACGCCGTGCTTCAGCGAGCGCTCCACCATCCGGTAACCTTCGGCGGCCGCGGTGCCCGGCGACATGTCGGCCGGCGCGGTTGGCCGCGCGCTCCTGGCGCAGGTTGTTGATGAAGAAAAGCGGCAGCTGCAGCACGATCACCGCCAGCGCGATGAGCAGGAGCTTGACGGCGACCGGCATGCGGGCCGGGACCGGGACAAGGACGGGAGGCACGGCGTTCATCGGGCGGCCTCCGAATTGCAGAAGGAATAGTTGGGGAACATCACGCCACCAGTCTGGCCGGCCCTGATGAAATCATGATGAAGACCGGATGAAACCGGCGTGAAATCAACCCGCCGCGACGCGCAATACCGCCCGCGCCCCGCCCTCAGGCCGGTTCTCCAAGGTCACTTCGCCGCCGTGCAGGTGCGCGATTTCGCGCACGAGCGCCAGGCCCAGCCCCGTGCTTTTCCGCTCGGTGCCGGGTCGCGGCAGTGAGTAAAACCGCTCAAACACCCGGGGCAGCGCATAATCCGGCACGCCGGCCCCGGTGTCGGTCACGATAAATTCGACCGCATCGTCCACCGCGCGAATCGCCAGCGCCACCGTCCCGCCGGGCGGGGTGAATTCGACCGCGTTCTGCAGCAGGTTGACCAACGCCTCGCGCAGCAGCACGGCGTCGCCCCGAATCTCCGTCGCCGCGCCTAGCGACAACTCCAGGCTGATGCCCTTGGTAGACGCCAGCGGACGCACCCCGTCGGCGGCCTCCGTCGCCAGCCGGGCCGGCGCCACCGCCACCGGTTGCAACTGCTTGCGGGCTTCCAACGAAGAAAGCTCGAGCAAACGCTCGATGATGCGCTGAATGCGCGCCGACTCCTGCCGGATGTTGTTGAGAAACTTCCGCCGCTGCTCCTCGGGCATGGCCTCGTCCATCAACTCCGCCGCGCCGCGAATCGCCGCCAGCGGCGCCTTCACCTCGTGCGCCAGGGCCTGCGTGTAGCGCTCGACGTATTGCCGGCCTTCCAAGGCCTCGCGCATTTCCTCAAACGCGCGGCTTAGTTCCTCAACCTCGCGCGCCCGCGAGTGCGGCGCCACCGAGGGTTTGCCGTCGCGCACGGCCCGCGCATGGATGGTCAACCGCTCCAGCGAGCGCGACAGCCGCCCGACCACCAACCAGCCTGCCGCCATCATCACCGCGCCGATCACGGCGGCATAGATCGTCAATCGCCAGCGCGCCCGGGTCACGCCCTCGACCACGGTTGCGAGCGGACGGCCCACGCCAACCCAGCCGACAATCTCCCCGCCCTGCCGCACCGGCGCGCGCACGCGCAGTTCATTGCCGGCCACGGCGACGTTGGGCAGCGTATAATTCTCCGAGGCCACCCGGCCGCCACCATACATGCCCCACGCATAGGTCTGGCCCGTGTCGCGTCCGGTGGCGTCGAAGATGACGCGGTCCTGCGCATCACAGGCAAACACCCGCAGTAATTCCGCTCGCGGCGGCAGCGACTCCAGCCGGCGCGTCCATTCACCATCGGGTTCGGCCTCGGCGAACGACGCCAGCAGCCCCACCGTGTCGCCCATCGTCCGGCGCATGGACTCGACGTAGCGCAGCCGCACGTCGCGCAGGACCAGCGCCATCACCGCGGCAAAGCCGAGCGCGGACACGCCGACATACATCCCGAAGATGATCGTGCGGATCCTCATCCTTCGCCCAAGGAGTAGCCCAAACCACGGTGCGTGAGAATCGGATCGGTGTCCGGCGTCACCGCGCGCAACTTGGCCCGCAGCGTCTTGATGTGGGCATCCACCGTGCGATCCAATGCCGCCCCGGGATCGTCCCACGCCGCCGTCATCAACTGATCGCGGCTTAACACCCGGCCGGGCTGGGCGAGCAGCACGCCGAGCAACCGGTATTCATTGCGCGTGAGGTCGAGGTTCGCGCCTTGGTAGGTAATCCGGCATTTCGCCGGGTCGTGCGTCCAACCCGCGGACACCGGCACCGAAGCGGGCGCGCCCTGCGTGCGGCGCAACACGGCACGCACCCGGGCGGTGAGCTCGCGCGGGCTGAACGGTTTCGCCAT
>JBMSWZ010000201.1:0-3968 GCA_049425105.1 Cephaloticoccus sp. | reverse complement strand
GCCTGCATCGCGCGGTTGAATTGGTGATGGCCGGGATACCACGTGGCCTGGAACCGCTCGGGCGCATTCGCGGCAGCGTAGACGCGCTCGAGCTGGCCGACGGCCGCTTCCATCTCGGGCACCGTGAACAGGGGATCCGCCCGCGTGTTGAGGACGAGCGCCGGCCGCGGCGCGCGCAAACCGAAGAGTTCCGGATAATCCAGCAGCTGCTGCAGCCGCGGCACGTAGCACATCCACGTGTGGGTGAAACTCCGGTGCAGCACGAAGTCGCGCCACGTCGTCATCATGCCGACGCACACCGCGCAGGCCACGCGCTCGTCGAGGCCGGCGAGAAAGACCGTGCGCAGGCCGCCCCCGGACAGTCCGCCGACGCCGAGGCGCGCGGGATCGACATCCGCCCGCGCCGCCAGCACATCCAGCGCCGCGCGGTCCTCGGCGAAAAATACCCCCGGCCAGGTCGTGCCCGCGCTGAACAGCGACTTCGCCATCACATTCTCGTGCTCCGCCGCCCAGTCGTTGTAGGCATCCACGCCCGCGGGCGAATCATCCGCATCGTCGCGCAGGCCCCAGTGGATTTCCGGCGGCACGTCCGCCAACCGCACCCGCCGGCTGCCGAACGCAAAGGCATCGTGCACCATCACCACGTGGCCGCGCCGCGCCAATTCGTTGGCCCACGCGAGCCCTTCGTAAGCGTCGGCGCGGTGCTGCCCGACGAGCGGGTGCACCTCGGCGCCAGCCTGCGCGATCTTCTCCTTGCCGAAAAACTTGAACCGTCCGTGGTCGTGCAGCGCGAGCACGCCCGGCAGCCGGCCCGCGGCACCGCGAGGTTTCAACACCCATGCCAAGGTCGCGGCCCCCGCCGGCTGCGGCCACGAAATCTCCTCGATTGCCAGTCCGTCGTATTCCCATTGCCGGAGCACCGTCGCCCGCGGCGGTCCCAGCCGCGGCGGCGCCATCAGGTCGAGCGTGCCGGTCCGCGCGCTTTCGCGGCGAGCGACGAATTCGTCCGG
Organism: Cephaloticoccus sp.; assembly: GCA_049425105.1. GTDB lineage: Bacteria > Verrucomicrobiota > Verrucomicrobiia > Opitutales > Opitutaceae > Cephaloticoccus. Next base: position 2,958 of record JBMSWZ010000201.1, on the reverse strand, counting down.
CGGACAACCTTGCAGCGACCAACGCCCCGGGCCTTCGGGCAGCAGTGACGCCGCCCATTCCCCGTAAGCGCCGATCATCGTTTTCATGAAATGGGCGTGACTCCTTCCGTCTGTGCACCCCACCCACACCTTGTCATTCTGAGCGGCAGCGAAGAATCCGGCATCACCCCCGTTGCGAATCCTGCCCTGGATTCTTCGCTCCCGCTCAGAATGACAGAGAAGGGTCGCATCGGTCTCAGTTGCCTTTCAGCAACGACGAGGAATCGCCGTCGAGATATAGCACCGCGTGCGCCTGCCGCCGCAGGAAGCTGCCCGGGCAGCTCGTCGCGATCGGACCCTCCAGCGAGTCCTTCACCGCCTGCGCCTTACGGCGCTCCGGCACGACCGCAATCATGCGGCCGACCTTGCACAGGCTCGGGATCGTCAGGGTGATCGCATACATCGGCACCGCGTCGAGATGCGGGAAATGCCCCTCGCCCACCTGCTGTTTCCGGCAACCTTCGTCGAGCTTCACGATCTTGATCGGCTCGGGGTCGGCGAAGTCCGCCACCGGCGGATCGTTGAAGGCCAGGTGGCCGTTCTCGCCGATGCCGAGGCAGCACAGGTCGATCGGCGCGGACGCCAGGTCATCGGCGTAGGCACGGATCGCCCGCAGCGGCTGCTCCGCGTCGCCCTCAAGGTAATGCGCCTCGGCGGGATTCACGCGGTCAAACACGCGCTCCTTGAGGTATTTTCGGAACGAGGCTTTGTGCGTCATCGGCATGCCGAGGTATTCGTCCATGTGAAACAGCGCGACTTTGCTCCACGGCACGTCGGGCAGTTGGGTGAGTTTTTCGAGGAAAAGGTCCTGCGAGTTGCCCGTGGCGATGATGGCCCGGGCGGATCCGCGCGCGGCGACGGCGGCGCGCAGCACGCCGGCGGCATCCTCGGCGGCCGCGGCGGCCATCTCGGGCAGCGTCGCGAAGCGGCGCACTTTCAGGGAATCGACGGTGGTGGTGATTTCGGAACTCATGAATCGTAAAGTCGGGCGCGGCGAATGCGCGGGCCATCATCCATCCGCGAGAGCTGAATGATGACAATGGAAAAACTCCCATTGCCGTGTCATCCGTGCCCTGTCATGCCTCGCTGCCGAAAAAGCTGACCGCGGTCGACGCCGCGCGCTGCACCGGAACGTTTGCCCGCAACCCACTCCCCGACCATGCCCGCCCCCGCCAAGATCGTCGATTCCCACCAACATGTGCGCTGGCACCAGCGCGACGAGCACGGCCTCGTGGCCGACATGAATGCGCACGGCATCCGCTACGCCTGGCTGCTGTCGTGGCAGCTGAGCCAGATCGACCAGGCGCCCGAATACAATTTCTGCTACAACCCCGTGCACTTCGCGCCGGACGGCTCGCACCCGGGCATCCCGCTGAGCGACCTGCTCGACACGCGGCGTCAGTATCCCGACCGCTTCATCGTCGGCTTCTGCCCGCACCCGCTTTGGCCGCAGGCACCGGCCATTTTGGAGTCGGCTTATAACATGCACGGCATTCGCGTGTGTGGAGAATGGAAGTTCCGCGTGGCCTTCGACGATCCGCGCTCGCTCGCCATTTTCCGCAAGGCGGGCGAATTAAAACTGCCCGTCGTGCTCCACCTCGATGTCCCGCATCTCCTGGACGCCGAAACCGGACGACCGGTGTTTCAACCGCTCTGGTATGGCGGCCGCGTCGACGCCCTCGAGCGTGCACTGCAGGCCTGCCCCGAGACGACGTTCATCGGCCACGCCCCAGGCTTCTGGCGCGAGATCAGCGGAGACGCCGACGCCGACCCACGACAATACCCCGACGGCCCCGTCACCCCGGGCGGCAAGCTCTACCGGCTCTTCGACACCTACCCCAACCTCTGGGCCGACCTCTCCGCCGGCTCCGGCCGCACCGCCCTCGCCCGCGACCCCCAGCATGCGGTGCAGTTTGTCACCCGTTACGCCGATCGCCTCCTCTTTGGCCGCGACTACTACGAACAGGACCTGCATCAATTCTTGCAGACCCTCCCGCTCTCCCAGGAAATCGTGGACAAGCTCTACTGGCAAAATGCCGAACGTCTCGTCGCCCCGCCCAAGTAAAAGTGTGGGGCAGGGTCGCCGACGCGTCCTCCATCGGCTCGCTGACGGAGGACCCCGCTGATGATGACGAAGTGCCCGAACGGGCTTGGAGGTTGAGCAGATTGTCCCCATTCCGCTGAACGCGTTGGGGACAACGCATTCCACCTGCTCCCCGGGAGCGCCGGCGTCCCGTCGGCTCATTCTCTTTCCCTCCCTTCCTCTCGCCTTCCCTCTCCATTCGCGCCCTCCGCGTAATCCGCGGAAACCCCGCCTTACAATTTCTCCAGTCGCTCGCGGATAAGATACGCGCGCTGGTCGCGCGGGTTTTCGCTCAAAAACTTTCGATAATTCTCCGCCGCCTGCGCATCATCACCCGCGAGGCGCGACAGTTCCGCGATCTGCACCAGCACTTCGCGGCGCTCGTTCCAGCCCAAGCGGCCCAGGCGCTCCGCCGCCACGAAATGCTTGAGCGCTCCGGCATCGGGCAACCGGTAGAACAGAATCGCATTCGCGATCACGTAATGCAGTTCGCCCGCCGCCGTCGGGGCGCGGGCCTGCTCGAGCAGTCGCTCGGCCGCCGCCACGCGCTCCGCCGCGGGCGCGTTCGGGTGCAGCGCATAAAGCTCGAGCAGCGCCAGGCGACTGAGCGCGGTCTGCGCCCAAATCGAGTCGCCGTGCTCGGCGATCAAGCGGCGAAACTGCCGGTCAGCCTCCGCGGGATCGGGCTCGACCAAGTGATGCTGCGCAATGCGTCCCAGGAAAAACCGCGCGCCTTGGGCGACATCGTCCACGCCAGTGTCGGCGAGCGCCGTGAAAATACTACGCGCCTCCTGCAACTGCGCGGCCGTGACCGGGTGCAGGTCGAGCCAGGCCAC